>JAHHIL010000005.1 GCA_019358975.1 Trichocoleus desertorum ATA4-8-CV12 | reverse complement strand
TATCTGGAGGTTATTCATCGGGCTGATGGTTACAGCTATGGATTCTAGGCGGCTAAAGCCGCTTGAGTCGGCTTTCCTCCTTGCTCTAAAGAGACAAGGCTCCCAGCCATCCCAAAAAACTTGGTGGTCATTATCCTATAAATGTTTCTGCCGATAGTAGAGTTTTTAGTGGAGAAACTTAATCAATTGCGTCAGGGTAGGATAAATAGCTGTACTGAGTGGCGACGGCAGTGAGAGAACGCCTGATTATTTTTACGCGCTATCCTGAACCTGGCAAAACAAAAACTCGACTCATTCCAGCTTTAGGGCCAGAAAGAGCTGCGATCTTGCAGCAGCGGATGACAGAACATACATTAGCTCAAGCTCAACTGCTCCAGGCAAATTCAGCGATCGCTCTAGAGGTTCGTTTCACGGGCGGCGATCGCTACCTGATGCGCTCTTGGCTGGGATCAGAATTGGCTTACCGATCGCAAGGTGAAGGAGACTTAGGGCAACGGATGACCCAGGCTTTCCAATTCGCTTTTCGAGCGGGGATGGAGCGAGTCGTAGTTGTAGGAATTGATTGCCCAGATCTAGATGCGATCATTCTCAGCAAAGCATTTCAGGAATTACAGCGGCATGATCTAGTGTTAGGGCCTGCTACCGATGGCGGCTATTACCTGATTGGGCTGCGGCGATTTGTCCCAGAGTTATTTCAAGATATTGCCTGGAGTACCGAGCGGGTCTGGCAACAAACGATCGCGATCGCCCAACAGCACCATTTATCCATTGGTTCTTTGCCCCCCTTAGACGATGTCGATCGCCCAGAAGATTTAGTGATTTGGGAGCGAGTCAGCCAGTCGAGTCTTAAACAGATTGGCAATGAGAAAATTTCGATTATTATTCCAGTGCTCAACGAAGCCGCCGCGATCGCCCAAACTCTAGAGGTAGCCCAGCAAGCCTCGCAGGCAGAAATTATTGTGGTGGATGGCGGTAGCCAAGACGATACAGTGGCGATCGCGCAATCCTTAGGAGTCAAGGTGATCAGTGCTGCCGCCTGCCGCGCTCAACAAATGAATGCTGGGGCCAAAATTGCAACGGGAGAAGTGTTGCTATTTCTACATGGAGACACGCTTTTACCTGCTGACTTTGCCACCCAAATTCGACAAGCTTTAATTTCGCCAGGAGTGATTTCTGGAGCCTTTGCCCTCAAGATTGATAGTGCTGTGCCAGGGATACGGCTGATTGAGTGGGTGGTGAATTGGCGATCGCGCTTTTTACAGATGCCCTATGGTGATCAAGCTATTTTCTTGCGGGCCAAAACTTTTCATTCAATGGGTGGCTTCGCCGAGCTACCAATTATGGAAGATTTTAAGTTGATGCGGCAGTTGAAGAAAAAAGGCGCGATCGCCATTGTTTCTGACCCAGTCATCACCTCTAGTCGGCGATGGGAAAGGCTGGGCTTGCTCCGGACTACATTAATCAATCAAGCGGTGATTCTGGCTTATTTTTTGGGAGTCTCGCGCGATCGCCTAGCTCGGTGGTATCGCTCCCATTGAGCCAAAATTAAAGCCAATTTAGCTGATGCAAATGTACGCGAAAAGCGCTTCTGACGTTAAACTGACCAGAAGTAATCGTGAGCCGCCAAAGCCAGACCAAGAGAAAGAGAGAGGATTCCTGTGAGTTATCTTGAATCAGTTGCACAATTTTATAGCGAAGTAGCGGAAACCCCAGAAGTTGGGCTCTGTTGCGTACAAAGTAGCCCCCTGCAACTGCCAGGTCTAAACATTCCTGCCAAAATGCAAGAGATGAACTACGGTTGTGGTACCACTGTGCATCCAACCGAGCTAGCAGGTAATCCGACGGTTCTATATGTCGGTGTGGGAGGAGGGTTAGAGGCGCTGCAATTTGCCTACTTCTCTCGTCAACCCGGAGCAGTCATTGCAGTCGATCCCGTTGAGACGATGCGGGAAGCTGCTCGCCAAAACTTACAGATGGCCGCTCAAGAGAACACCTGGTTTGACTCCAGCTTCGTCGAAATTCGGGAAGGGGATGCCTTTCATCTACCTGTCCCAGATGCTTCTGTAGATGTAGTGGCGCAAAACTGTTTGTTCAATATCTTTGAACCCGCAGATCTAGCTAAAGCTCTCCAAGAAGTCTATCGAGTCCTCAAACCCAGTGGTCGTCTCATAATGAGTGACCCAATCGCAACTCGTCCAATTCCAGAACATTTACAGCAAGATGAACGCCTCCGGGCCATGTGCTTATCTGGAGCCTTGACCTATGAGGGCTACGTTCAGCACCTCATCCAGGCTGGCTTTGGTCAGGTAGAAATCCGAGCCCGTCGTCCCTACCGTTTGCTCGATCGTCAAAGCTATGGCTTGGAGGAACACCTTTTATTAGAAAGCCTCGATTCAGTGTCCTTTAAGGTGCCAATTCCTAGCGACGGTGCCTGCATTTTTACAGGCAAAACTGCCATCTACACAGGAGTCGCACCATTCTTTGATGACCAAGCAGGGCATGTATTACAACGCGGTCTCCCCGCAGCAGTCTGTGACAAAACCGCAGCCAATTTGGCATCCACCATTCCCGATGTGATTGTGACTCCATCAACCTGGTACTACGACGGCGGTGGTTGCTGTTAGAAACATCATTAAGGAGCTGCCAGATCTGCCACCTGATTTGGCAACCAAACAATCAACTACAAAGTCAGCTACAAAGTCGCGATCGCTGCATAAGTTACCGACTGCTAGGGTTGTTAATGTGGCGATCGCTTAGAAGGAACGCTAAAGGAAGAGAGGATGATTCAATCTCAATCAAGTTCTACCACTGTTACCCCTTTCCCGCAGAAACTAGGTGCTCCCCTCACCAAGCAACCCATCAGCGTCCTACAAATTAATTTAGGCAGACGTTGCAATCTCGCTTGCAGTCATTGCCATGTTGAAGCAGGGCCAAAACGTACGGAAGAACTGACAACAGAAGTTTGTCAGCAATTAATTGAAGTGATCCATCGCTTCCCCCAGATCAAAACCGTTGACCTCACGGGTGGGGCTCCAGAGATGAATTATGGCTTTCGGCCTTTAGTCGAAGCGGCAAGAGCGATGGGCAAAGAGGTGATTGTGCGCTCTAACCTAACCATCTACTTTGAACCAGGCTTTGAAGATTTACCCGAATATTTTGCTCGCAATCAAGTCAGAGTTGTAGCCTCTTTACCCTGTTACCAGGCAGATAACGTAGACAAAATGCGGGGTGATGGCGTCTTTAATGATTCGATTCGAGCCATCCAGCGGCTCAATCAATTAGGGTATGGTGACAATCCCAACTTAATTTTGGATTTAGTTTATAACCCTCAAATTCCTACAACTAAGAATTTCTCACTTACACCTGATCAACAGAAGTTAGAGCAAGATTATAAAACATACCTCAAAGAGCAGTTTGGGATTCAATTCAATCAGCTATTCACCATTACCAACTTACCCATTGGCAGAACCAAGTTTCATCTAGAACATCGGCATCTCCATCAGCCTTATTTGCAGTTTCTAGAAGAGCACTTTAATCCAGCTACATTAGCTAATTTAATGTGCCGCAATGAACTCTCAGTCGATTATTTGGGGAATATCTACGATTGCGACTTCAACCAAATGGAAAACTTGCCCGCTAGAACTGGAACTGGAGCCACCCTAACAGTCGCCCAGCTACTGCAAGCTGGCACTCTGGATTTGATTGAATCCGTGCGGACAGCTAACTTCTGTTACGGTTGCACAGCGGGCAGCGGATCGAGCTGTGGGGGAGCCTTGGTGTAAGTGACTCGTGAGTCGAGTTATAGTTGAAAGCCGTAGAGAACGAACAGCTATAGGCCCAAACGCTAAACAGGAGTCAAGACCTTGAGCCGTTCCATGTTAAAGCCTATCTTTAGCTTGCTTCAGCGCCGACCCTGGCCCCTAATTCCTGTGCTAGGGGTTGTCCCGGTCGTGAGCATTTTGTTGATTGGTCAAACTCGCCCCACCGCTCCAGTTGCTCAAGAAACTCCACCAAAAACCCCAACTTTAGTCTCGCCCTCACCAACTCCCAATCTGGCAATTCAGTCTGCCACAACCACAACTGCTGCCAAAAGTGCAGCAAAAAACTCAACTACCTCCGCCCAAAAATCTACCCAGAACTCTGCAAATCCTGCCAAATCAGCTACAAAATCTACTACTGCCTCTACCGATACAAAACCAAAACCTCAGGCTACGACTAAGTCTACGGCTCCTGCCAAGCAGCAGAACCCCCCTGCTCAGTCTAGTGCCGCGCCCATCAGTGCTAGTGCCGCAGAGCGATTGGCAGCCGCTAATACCTCCACTGCGATCGATAGCGTGTTAGAAATCCAGGTGGCGATCGCAGTAGAAGCCAATTCTTTAGCCATTGGTACCTCAACACCCGGAGTCATTCTAGACACCAATGGGCAAGTGCTGCGGGAGCTACCTGCTGAGTCCGCTTATACCGCTCAGCTTGATGGGGTAGGAATCACCTTAAATTCATGGCAGCTTCCAAGTGCAGTCTATATTGAACCCACAGAAGGAGGGTTGGTCTATGTCAGCGATCGCTGGTATCGAGGGCGCTTGCTGCTAATGGTTCGACCCAGTGGTTTACTGGCGGTCAATAATGTCCTGTTACGAGACTATCTTTATAGCGTGGTCGGGGCAGAGGTTTCGCCAAGCTGGCCAATGGCAGCACTAAAAGCTCAGGCGATCGCGGCTCGCTCCTACGCTTTGACTTACTATTTCAAACCTGCGACCGACTTTTATCATCTAGGACATGATGAGCAATATCAAGTCTATGCAGGTGCAGAGAAGGAAGCAGACAGGACTTATCAAGCTGTAAACGAAACTGCTGGGGAATTTATTAGTTATCGCGGTGGTATTGTCGAGTCTCTCTACGCCGCTTCTGATGACATTGTGATTGACGCGCATGGAGGGCGGGGGATGAGCCAATTAGGAGCCTTAAAGTTGGCGGAGGAAGGATATGATTATCGCCAAATTTTAGGCACCTACTACCCAGGCACAGGACTTGCTCGGATTGAAGTAGACCAAGAATAGAGAGATATAGCTCCCCTTCCCCAAACAGGAAGAAAAGGGAAGGGGCTGGGGGTTAGGTCTAGCGATTGGCACCCGCTAACGGATGCGCTCCCTCTGTGGTCATGCGATAGTCGCCACCAATCTGACGCTGATGCTCCTCAATTACCTGCTCACTCGGTACGCCACCCGCGTTAACCGTCTTTTGGTACTGGAAGTAACGTGCATCTTCAGGAAGTTGCTCAACGGGTACAAATTCCGTGTCTTGCGTAGTCAAATTCACCTGATCGGCTAAGACCTGCCGAATATAGTCTTTGTTTTCCTCAAAGCGCATCGTTTCCGGTAAGCTTTGGGGCAAGAACTCTTCTGGATCTCGCTTTTCATACTGACGCAGCAGATCACAGGCAATCCGCAGGTGCTCAATCTCCATGTTCAAATGGAGTTCCCATATCTGCTTAATGCGTCGGTCTGACTCTTGCTGCATGAAGGAATAGTACAGATAACACTCGTTGTATTGGTGCAGCACTTCCTGTTCTAGCCAAGAAGCATTGGGGTCAAGCAGAGATTCATAGTGAGTGACGTGCTGCTCCTCAATTTGAGCGATTTCTAGGTAAAGCCCTCTTGCCAGTGGGTTCATGGGGCGATTCCCCACGTTCATATAGAAGTTCATGGTCTGTTGCTCGGAGGAAACCAAGGTCAGCACATGCAGGAGGGAGATCGGATCGGCTTTAGTGCGATCGCTGGGTCTACGCACATCATCATAGGGATGGCGATGCTCTGCCACGGTTGGTCGTCCTGGCATAATTTCGGTCAAGCGACCTGTTACTTCTTCTGCTTTCTTGCCCTCAGTCATTTCTAGCAAGTTGGCATAGCGATAAAGATGGTCAAAGTCTTCTAAAAGACCAAATTCAAAAGCTTGTTTGAGGTAAGGATCAGGTTCATGACGAGCTAAAAAGGCGGTCAGGTCAACAGCAACCTGCTCATAGCCAATTGTAACTTCTAAGGTAGATTCATTACCAGGCGTGAGCCAGTTAACCACTTTCTGCTGTTGCTGCTCAACTCGACGCAGCATTGCGAGTTGTCTTCGTAGGTCTTGATCGGCGGTATGACGAGCAAATTGATGAGAGAAAAATACCCCTTCTGTCTCAATTCCGTTCATGGTAATGACACGGGTACGAGTATAGGGATCAACTTGATCTTTGATGTAGGGCTGAACATTTAACTCTGACCAATTTCGTAGCTGTTGATCAAGAGGAATACCTTTTTCAGCCAACGGATTAAAGCTCATTATTTCACCTACTCAAATTATCTAGAAATGCTTCGGATTACCGCTTTGACTAATCAGCTTTCGAGGGGTTCAAGCCATTACTGTTTTCAAAGCTTTTGCTATTAAGCAGCTTAATGGCGATCGCTCACATCTTCTTCCACTGAGGGCAGAGAGGCCACTCTATCCAAAGTTATAAAAATTTTATTTCGCTACGAAGTATATTCACACCCATAAACAGCACCTGTGCTGAATAGCGGCTTAGAGTTGCAACTACCTACAACGAATTAATCAGCAGGTTATTTTAAGTGTTAGTTATCACAGTCGAATTTCATAGGAACTCTCCTATGGATAGACCAGAATTTATTTCCAATGAAGCAACAACGAATTAAAAGTGCGTTCTAAAGTGAACATGCCCGCTGAAGCTAAAAGGCGGGAGATTAGGAAACAACCTGAAGAGTTTAAATAGTTGAGAAAATAGCAAGATTCGGCGATAGAGAGCGGATTCTCAACTTGCTTCTGGTTGGCTTCTAAAAATTTTAATAGATAGAAATACGTCAAAAACTGGGAGAAGCCGCGATGAGTCAATCCAAAGAACTACAACCCCCCCAACATCAGAATCAACAGCCTGGTATCGAGTCTGAAATGACTCCTAGCCCTCAGTTCGATGATTCTAAGTATCGAGGCAGTGGCAAGCTACAAGGGAAAGTTGCTCTGATTACTGGCGGAGATAGCGGCATTGGTCGCGCCGTAGCAGTTTTCTACGCAAAAGAAGGAGCGGATGTTGCCCTCCTTTATTTAAATGAGCATCAAGATGCCGAAGATACCAAGCGCCGAGTCGAAGCAGAGGGCAGACGCTGCATCACCATTGCGGGAGACATTGGTGACGAGCAATTCTGCAAGGAAGCTGTCCAACAGGCGGTGCAGCAATTAGGCTACCTCGACATTCTGGTAAACAACGCCGCTGAGCAACATCCTCAGCAAAGCATTGAGGACATCACGGCGGAGCAACTGGAGCGCACCTTCCGCACTAACATCTTCAGCATGTTCTTTTTGACCAAAGCGGCCTTGCCCCATCTCAAAGAAGGTAGTGCCATCATCAATACCACTTCGGTCACAGCTTACAAAGGTAATCAACAACTGCTAGATTACTCTTCCACCAAAGGCGCGATCGTTGCCTTTACCCGCTCTCTGTCCCAGTCTCTAGTAGAGAAGGGCATCCGGGTGAATGGTGTCGCTCCTGGCCCCATCTGGACCCCTCTAATTCCTGCTACTTTTCCAGAAGACAAAGTTAAGAGCTTTGGGACTCAGGTGCCCATGCAGCGGGCTGGACAGCCGGAAGAAGTTGCACCCAGTTATGTCTTCCTCGCCTCCGACGACTCCTCCTACATGTCTGGGCAAATTCTGCACCCCAATGGCGGCGAAGTGGTAGGTGGCTAAAAGACTCTAAAGCAGAGCTAGGTGTATCCTGTTTTACGATTAAACGTTACAGGGATTTCTGGCTTGGGTCAGAAGTGTGTCTGAACTAGCCACACTATTCTATTCAAAGCGATTCAGTGTCATTAGAGTCAGACCTGGGAGTTTAGGCCAGATGCGCCATCCGCTTCGGAAGACTCCCAGGTTTCTTTTTTTAAATTTGAAAAGGGTTAATTTAGCTCTGCCATTTTGCGGGCTGTGATTGAAGCTACTACTTAGAAAAGAGGGCACCTCTATCTTCGGGAGTTTGCAGAATTGGCGGAAGTAACTCTTTGGAAGAATGAAACTCAACAGATTATTACATAGATTAGAAATGTAATCTATTGCTAGCACTTAGTAGCAGTAGATAGTTCTGGAATTATTACTGTTTGCAATTTTTTGCGCTCAAAGCTGTCTCTATTACACACTAAGTAGAGCTAGATAACACTTGTTGTTTTGATCATTGCACAAATTCACCCATTGAGGAATATTTATGTCTCACTTTAGTACGCTCCGCAGCAAGCTCACGGATGCTGAACTACTCAAAGCCTCTCTCGCAGACTTAGGCCTGGTTGCCAAGGTAGATGCAGATGTCCGGGGCACTTGTGGTCAAAAAGTTCGGGCTGACATTGTAGTAGCTCTTGAGGGCGATTACGACATAGGTTGGGCACGTAATCAACAGGGATCTTTTGACTTAATTGCTGATCTTTGGGGTGTCGCCAAAAATCACAACTTGGCCAATTTAATGAGCAGTATTAATCAGAAATATGCCATCAACAAAACATTGGCAGAAGTAAAGCAGCCCGGATTGCAAAATGCCAATGTGAATTTAATGGTACAGCAATCGGTTGCCTAAAGCGTTCTCCTGTTTATAGCTTTTACTGCAATTTAATGCCACTTTACTCCCTTCAAGCTTTTGGTTGAGGGGAGCATTTTTATGGCTTCTCTGCTTTGCGGGTGAGGGCATATCTGCGGGGATAAAACAAGTCACCAAAGTAATACACCTAAATTCCGATAGGATAACCGGGTTTAAGTCTTGCCATTTTTACCTGCTCTATGTCAAACTGCTACTGAAGAACAAAGTACGGTATGCCGACCAAGTTACTGTATTTTAACAAATTCTTGGTAGCTGGCCTCGCTTGGGAGCCTAGCTTGCATAAAAAAACAGCAGTCTAAACGAGCGTTTTGGGCTCAGAACACTCACTAGCGCTGACGAAAGTAGCTTTTTGATTGGGAAGGATAAACAATGCTAAAGGATGCTCAAGGACTGGATGTCACTACTGCTTCGGCAGAGGCGATCGCGGCCATTGATCAATTCATTGACCAATCCCTCAGCTACGGTAGACAAGCAGAAGCTGCTATTCTCCAAGCCGTGAGTGCCAATCCAACCTGTGCGATCGCCCATGCCTTCGCGGCAGCTTACTATCTTTCCCAAGAGAGTGCTGTTGCGTGGGAGCAAGCCACTCCTTACCTCAGAGCTGCCATTCAACATCAGGCAAAAGCTACACAGCGAGAGCAACAGTGGGTAAGTGCAGTCGTTGCTTGGGCTAGAGGCGATATTGACCAGGCGATCGCGGCTCACGAAGCAATTACCGATCAATATCCTCAAGATCTTCTTTCGGTGCAGCAAGGCCAGTACCATTACTTTTATCAAGGAGATCAGGCAGGGCTGCTCCAGATTGCGGAAAAGGTATTACCTACCGATGCTGAGCATCTCCATCTGCATTATCTCTATGGCATGATTGCCTTTGGTTTGGAGCAGTGCCACCGCCTCTTAGAAGCAGAAGCAATGGGACGAAAAGCTACCGAAATAAATCGCCATGACCCTTGGGCACATCATGCTGTCGCTCATGTGCTGGAAACTCAAGGCCGCGTCGAGGAAGGGATTGCTTGGATGGAGAGCTTGGCGGATACCTGGGAAAATTGCAATTCTATGCTGTATACCCATAACTGGTGGCATATTGCTCTCTATTACCTAGAACGCCAAGATTTCTCTACTGTCCTGCATTTGTATGACACTAAAGTTTGGGGGCGAGCCCGCCTAGACTCTCCTAAAGACCAGGTAGGAGCGATCGCCCTGCTACTACGCCTAGAGCTACGTGGGGTTGAAGTCGGTGCAACTCGTTGGCGGGAGTTAGCAGCTTATCTCTCTCCTCGGATTCATGAACATGCGCTCCCCTTTCAAGACTTGCACTATGTCTATGCCTTAGCTCGCACTCATCAGCAGGATCAGGTACAGGAGATGCTGCAAAGTATGGAGGCTCATGCTCACAGGATTAAGCCCGCCTTACAGCAGCCTTGGATAGAGATAGCGCTACCTGCGGCCAAAGGGATGGTGGCCCATGCCCAGCAAGATTGGCAACAAGCGATCGCTCTGCTTCGGCCAGTATTATCCCAACTAGGAGCGATCGGAGGAAGTCATGCTCAGCGGGAATTGTTTGAGCAGGTTTATGCAGATGCCTTGAAGCAGACTGAACAGGCTCAAGATATTCATGCCTTCTCCCAGAAGCAGCGTTCCTTTCAGCAGAACGGCACTTCTAGGCCAAGAATCACCTCTATCCACGGTCATCAGAGCTTAACTGTAAAAGCGAGCTAGCCTCCGTAGTAGTAAATGTTCCTGAGCGCTCCCTTCCGCTTTCTTAGCATCTCGTAAGGGAGCTTTTTAATTATTATTTTAGTAAGTTGGCTGAGCTGACTGATGCGCTGTTAATGACTTCATAACCAGCTTGCAATGCGGCTTCATACTGAAGGGCGATCGCTTCATAATCAGCAGATTTCACAGCTACATAAGCCTGAATTTGGGCTTGTTGCATAGCTAATTGCAATTCTGGATCGGGTTGGAGCAAGGCAGCCTGTAGCTGTCCGAGTAGATCTGTGCCGAGGTGCTGAGATCCAACGATCGGTGGGATAGGGCAGGGACCGAGAGATTCTATCACTCGCAGACCTTCGCTTAACTCTGGAAAGCTTTGCAACTCCTGCTCCAACACAGTACTGTCGATCGCGGCACAATCTGCTAACCCCTCTACAACCCAACGCATAGAGCGTTGATGAGAACCAGAGGCTAGCACTTGACCAAAGAAATCTGTAGAATATCCGTCTTGCTTTAATTTCTGCCGCACTAAGTTATAGCCACTATTGGAACCTAAATCGTTGTAACACAGGGTTTTACCTGCCAATTCTACAAAGCTAGTGATATCACTGGCAGCAGGCACAACCACATCCGAGAAATAAATGGGGCGATTGTGGTAGCGGGCAGCTTGCATGACAGGAGCCGCGATCGCCTGGAGTTGTTGAGGATAGCAACAGTGGTAACGAATAAACGGTAAACCACAGATAAAAGCAAGATCGAGTTGGTCGTGCAGCAATAGTGGATCTTCTAGTGGGTCAAACTCGGCTTGGCTAATCTCTGTCTCTACTGCCAACCTGCGCCCTAAATAAGCAGCGATCGCTTGGTAAAACCAAAACATATTTGGAGCTAGGTAAGAAACCAACCGCAATTGCCAAGGGAGAGACATCACAACTTCACTAAAGAGCGTGAGAGCAAAACATCTGCGATCGCCCTACTTCCAAGCTTGTGGACAGTAGAGCGATCGCAGCTTAACTTCAGCTAATCAGATTGGAGCTAATCGGACAAGCGCACTAAACAATTTGACGTAAAAAGTCAATTTGTTGACTAAACTCTAGAGGTTGGAGAGAAGAAACAATTTCTTGAGTCCCAGAAGACAGTTGGGTAGTAGCCGCTGCCGAAATAGCGTCTCTATCCAATTCTTGAGCTAGGCGATACCAAAATGCCAAGCGGGCATTTGAGTCTAAAGATTGATATTGGCTCAGAGGGTCTTTGATGCCACCAGGAACTAGTTCCAGTAAAGCCTTGCTAGGATGGGGGTCAAGCGCAGCTTCCTCGTGACTAGCCTGTTGGCTAGAAAACACGTCGCGGACAAATTGCAATTGATCTTCTGAGCGCAGATCTTTAACATGCTTCACAAGTTGGCTGATTTCGTTAGAGGAAGTCACACCGGAACTGGGAAAAGAGATGGAACTTCCTAGCTCAGTGTAAAGGTAAGCCAAGGCAGCAATTTTTTGATCAACGTCTAAGCGCTGAAAAGATTTCAGGGTTTGCGTGGTATTGGTATTTGCGGATGTCATAAGCGATGTCCAAAACAGTAATCTCACACCCGCATCCTAAACACCCTAAGCCCATGTAACGCCTATATAAAGACGGAAGCTAAGTTTTGTTAATCACACTAATAAATCCTTCGTCAGGCTGAGGCGCGATCGCCCATACAACGGGACTATGAATCCTAGTGATATTCTGGCCACAGAATTAGCCAACTTCCTACCTCAACTACATTAGGTAGATGGCTAAAGTGTCCAGTTGATGTTGATCATATTCATATAGCGTCTCAACAAGTAGGAGAAAGCATCTTGATTCATTCTATGTTGCTGTCAGCAGTCCCCGCTGCTACGTCCCAAGACCCCACTGCTTTGTGGAACTGGCAAGGCACCCCTATCATGATTGGTTGCTGCCTACTGGCTCTGTTCATTGCCAGTCGCACCGTCCGCTTTCCCCGAGTTGGGCCTAAGATGCCTCTCGGACCATTCTCTGGTCTCCTAAACAATATGAGTGTGGCTACTTTCTTAGGAGCAATGAGCTTCGGTCACGTTTTGGGAGTTTTAGCAATCTTACTCAGTTCCAGCTGGCTCAAATAAAAATAGCAACTCTACAAATTTGTCACAAATTATCTATTAAACCAAAAGAGGGATATTGTGTCGTCATATCCCTCTTTCTAATGGAGGCTTCTTTCAGCCGCTGTTACCTTAACTTTGCAGTTTTTGCAGTAAATAAGTAACCTTAGCACCGAGTTTCTCAACGCTGTCCTGTTGTTGGCTATCTTTTAAGCTGCCATCTGGGTTAAATGCTTCATGAGCCCTCGCGATCGCAATTTGATCGGGAATGACTAAAACTCGGATATTAGACAGGATACTGCGAACATGAACCAAGCCTCTTAGCCCCCCTAAACCGCCCGGAGACGCACTCATAACTGCGGCTACCTTATCTGTAAAGGCAGCTAGCGGAGGCTCACCAGGGGCAGAACGAGAAGCCCAGTCGATTGCATTTTTGAGCACCCCAGAGATAGAACTGTTATATTCCGGAGAAGCAATCAAGAGTCCCTGATGGGCCACCAGGATCTCCTTAAACTTCAAAGCATTCGCAGGAATTCCTTCAGCCGCCTCTAGATCCTCATCATAAAGCGGCATCGGCAAATCTCGGAGATCTAAGAAAGTAACTTCAGTGCCCGCAGCACTAGCACCTGCAGCCGCAATTTTAACGAGAGTTTTGTTGTAGGAATTAGTGCGGGTACTGCCCGCAAAGGCCAAAATCTTGGGTGAATTAGGCATAAAAATTTATTTCCAAATACATCTTTGCGAAGAAACAAAGCGGCGATCGCAGTTGAGTGAGCTTTAACCAATGTTCTTAAGCACAAACGCGATCGCCTGCTCTTATCTGCAAGAGATCGAAAGCTGCGATCGCGTTGCCCTTAAATTACCCTAGCCAAGCTATTGAGAGCGACTAGGCAGCACCCAAATAATTTGCTAGAGCCTCAGACCCACCAATCAATTTGCCGTCAATAAATACTTGAGGGACGGTAGTTCCCCCAGCCATCGCTCGCAATGAGCGTGTAGTGGCATCCTTGCCGACCACAATCTCTTCATAAGTAAGTCCGCGCTCCTGCAACATATCTTTGGCACGAGCACAGAAAGGACATCCTTCTTTTGTGAATAAGGAAACACACTCAGGCTTTTTAGCTTGGGGGTTGATGTAGTTAAGCATCGTATCCGCATCGGATACTTTGAAAGGATCTCCGGGCTCCTCTGGCTCAATAAACATCTTTTCAATGACACTATCCTTGACCAGCATGGAATAGCGCCAAGACCGCTTACCAAAACCCAAGTCAGCTTTGTCAACCAACATACCCATGCCTTCGGTAAAATCGCCGTTACCGTCTGGAATGAGTGTAATATTACTGGCCTCTTGGTGCTTAGCCCATTCATTCATCACGAACGTATCATTCACAGAGAGGCAGAGAATGCTGTCTACACCATTTTTCTTAAAAGTTGAGGCTAGCTCGTTGTAGCCAGGTAGATGAGTGGAGGAACAAGTCGGGGTGAATGCACCGGGTAAAGAAAAAACAATCACAGTCTTACCTGCAAACAAATCAGCAGTAGTAATATCGACCCACTGATTGTCCCGCCGCACTCGGAAGGTAACGTCAGGAACTCTTTGTCCTTCTCGATTAGGCAACATAAATTTAACTCCTCGGCTTGTTTCGGATGCGAAGTTTTGCATCCCGTGGCTGCTTAAAGCGTACTCATTATGACTATGGCTGTCAATACACTCTGAGAATTCTTGCTTGAGCCGAGCTGAAAATACCAAAGGCCTTTCGGCTAGCATCACTCAGTCAGGTGAATCAACAGGGGGAAGCGCAAAGTTGAAGCCGATGCCTACACTAGGGCTGTATTGCCACAAGATCTATTTATGAATGCCACTACCGCATCGTCAACTTTACGGGTTTTGATTATTGAAGATGACCCCATGATGCAGTTGGGCTTGGAGCAGTCCTTGCAAGCTGACTCGACATGCATAGTTGTAGGACAGGCAGAAGATGGTTATTTGGGGGTAGAGGCAGCCCTGAGACTCAAGCCAGACCTGATTATCATGGACATTGGTCTGCCCCGACTTGATGGCATTGCTGCCACCCAAAAAATCAAGGCGGTACTGCCTGAGGTCAGGGTCGTTATGCTCACCTCTCACACGGCAGAAACAGAAATTATTGCAGCGCTCTCTAGTGGAGCAGATGCCTACTGTATTAAGGGTGCAAGTGTAGACCGATTACAAGCAGCGATCGCAGCAGCTCAAGAAGGAGCCACCTACCTCGATCCTCAAATTGCCCGTCGCGTGATAGATCATCTCAAGCCTCCCACGCCCAACAGCGGCATTAGTCAACTGTCTGAACGCGAACTGGAGGTCTTGAAGCTAATGGTAGAAGGATTGAGCAACCCTGAAATCGCTGCCAAGCTTTACCTAAGTCCCAATACCATCAAAACTCATGTTCGAGGCATCATGAACAAGCTATCCGTAGACGATCGCGTACAAGCCGCAGTGGTAGCTTTGCGCTCCGGATTAGTTTGAGCAAGGAGTGGGAAGTTAGGAGAGAGGAGTCAGGAGTCAGGAGTCAGAAGATAGAAGTTGTAGAGTGCTTCTGATTCCTGACCTGACCGTAAATTTAGGCAAAGATGGAGTTGGGCTGAGGCTAACTCGCTAGTCGAGTTGGGGCGTTACAAGAAGCAACCGTTGTGGTGAGAGGTAGCGTAAACCAAACAATGGAACCTGGTTGGCTATTGATAACTCCAATTTCACCCCCATGAGCTTGGATGATCTGTTGGCACAGGTGCAGTTGCACTCCCAAACTCGTAGAACAGCAGGCATGAGGCGATCGCACTTGCAATTCAAAAAAGCGATCGCATTCCCCAACTTCCCAACCTAAGCCATCATCTTGAAGCGTACAGCGTAGCATTCCAGGCTCAACCTCAGCCGTTAGAGTCAAATGCAACCCAGGCGGATTGCGCTGCAAGGTAGCCGTTATCAAATGTGAGATCACCCGTTGAATTTGGTTAGCATCTGCCAGAACGGGCGGCAAACTTACCGAAATCTGAGATGTAATACTCGCTTGGTTGGCGCTCAAGAGGGGTGCTACATCCTGCAAGATAGTTTGACCGAGAGCTGAGAACTCTACAGGTTCCGTTTGCAGCGTCACCGTTTGCTCTGCCGTAGCGTCAGTTTCGAGCAAGGCACTAATGGCACCCAATTGGCGATCGCTGGCTTGAACCATCCGTTCTACTCTAGAGCGAGCCATCGTCACCGTCTCGCCGCTTTGATTGAGTAAGTTTTTCAGCACCATCAGAGCACCCATGAGAAAAGGACGCAGATCATGCTCCATCACATGAAACAGTACAGCCTGAAGCTGCCGCACTTCCTGGAGTTCAGCATAGGCAGCTTGTAGCAACGCTTCTACTTCATCTAGTTGATTTGGCTCGGTGTCGGTTGGCAGCAGAGGAGTGGGAGAGCTAGTTCCTGGCTGATGTTGGCTACCGACTGCTCTTGGTAACTTCACGAAATGCTGGGTGAAACTGGAGTCTGCGAGGAGGTGTTGCAGTTGGGCAAACGCTACCTCGTCACGACAGCAACTCCGTAAAGCTTGTAGGTAGTCCATATCAGAAGTCATAGTTGGATTCTTATAGAGTTTGATTTTGGAGATACAAAGGCAATGAGCGAATAGATAGGAATAGATAGGAATAGATAGGCAGTGGCTAGTCAGCTTGGGGATGCCTCAACCCGGATGAGAGTTGATTCAACAGGCCATTGCTTTAAGCTAGCGAGATACTGAACCAGTAGGTATTAGACTTCCTGCATGAATCGAAATTCGCCCCCTAACCCCAATTCTGGGCAGGGTGGTTTCATATAGCGAAAGGAAAAGCGTGAACACAGTTCAGCTCCTTGCACTGCCCCCTAAATCCCCCAATTCTGGGGGACTTTGAGCAGGCTCCCCCCAAACTTGGGGGGCTAGGGGGGCCAGGTTCGGAATTCTTTTTTTGTATGAAACCAGCCTGCCCAATTCTGGGGGAACCGAGTGTTAGCTTCCCCCAGAATTGGGGGACGGGAGGGGGCTTTTATTATTCGTGCAGGAGGTCTAGTAGTTAAGAAGTCTGATTCTTTGCGGAATGGGCTTGTGAGTAGGTGTAGCTGATCCCAAATTTGTTAGGTTCAAAGCACCATAGTTTTATCCTATGTGGAGGTAAGGCGATCGCACCTCGCTCACATGACTCACCCATCAAGGTGATTTTGTACTCACCGCTACAGGTGCCAGGGGTAAAGTAAACCAGAAAGTTGAGCCAGATCCAGGCTCACTGGTTACGCCCATCTCTCCCCCATGAGCCACAACAATTTGACGGCAAAGGTATAACCCTAAGCCCAAACCCATAGAGCGGCGAGTTTGAGGCCCACGGGAATACAGCTCAAACAAATGTTCGCGCACCTCTGGCTTAATACCAGATCCGTTGTCTTGAACACGACACAACAATAAGTCGTCTTGCCATTCCACACTCAAACTCAAGCTCAGTCCGGGCGGATTGTGCTTCAGGGCATTGGCTAGCAAGTTTTCCACCACCCGCCGTACTTGCAATGGATCGGCTGAAATGGCAGGTAAATCGTTAGGAATGCGAGTCGTGAAACTAGCTTGATTTTTGGCCAGCAAAGGCTCAAAGTCTGCCAGCACATCTACCACCAGTTTGCCTAAGTCAACAGTCTCGGTTTGCAGAACGATGCCGCCCACCTCACTGGCATGGACTTCTAAGAGCGAGTTAATCAAATACAGTTGGCGATCGCTACTTTGAGCCATACGCTCCAGAATGGCACGAGCCACCGGAATGACAGCGGGGCCAGAACCATTAGTGTGATCGGTGTGATCAGTGCGATCAGTGGGTAGCGATCCACTCTTGAGCAAATTCCCCAACACCATCAACATCCCTGTCACCGGGTTGCGGAGGTCATGAGAAACCGCATGCAAAAACACCCGCAGAGCATCTTCCACTCGCTTACGTTCAGCAATTTCGACTAGCAGTTGCTCATTCGCCGCCCGAATATCCGCTGTTCGCTCTTGTACCCGCACTTCCAACTCTTCGTTGCGTTGTTCTAGAACCGCAAAAGAAGCACGTAACTGCTCCGCCATGTTTTGAAACGCGCGAGCCAAAACTCCCAATTCATCTTCTCGTTCTACGGGTACTGTTTGCTCCCACTCCCCTTGGGACAAAGCTTTAGCCGCTCGGCTCAAATGCAAAATCGGTTGCACAATCCAGCGCGAGGTGAGAATACCCAATGCGATCGCAGCAATCAAGGCTGCCAAGCACAGCAAAATCGTCGATCGCGTATTGGCTTCGATTTGCTCCATAAAATCTGCTTCTGGCACCACCACCACGATCAGCCAATCTAAGCCCCGACCATCCTGTAGAGGTAGCACTTGCAGAAATTGGCGGTTGCCCTCCAACCTAAAGTCGAGCTGTTGGTTGCTGCGAATCTGCCGCAAATCACCAAAGCGTTGTTGCAAATGCTGTGCCGTAGCTCGAATCAATTTATTGCGGCTAGCCGTCGCAGCCAATCGTTCCTGCGTTTTACCATCGGCGCTGAGACTAAAGGGTTTGTCGGTCAGTGAAGTGGCGACCAACAGGCCCGATCGCTCCATGATAAAGGTTTGCCCCGTTTTGCCAATCTTGAGGCTACGCAGATAGTCGCCAATTTGAGACAGCACCAAATCAGCCGCCGTTACCCCAATCAATTTGCCTTGAGCATCGTACAGAGGCAGGTCAGCGGTAATCGTGAGCTTTTGCGTGGAGAAGTAAGTGTAAATCTCAGTCCAAACAGGTTTGCCAGCTTTGACACTGGTTTTGTACCAGTCCCGACGGCGCGGATCGTAATTGGGTTTGCTTTGCAACAATCGCGTGCGGTTACCTTGGCTGTCCGTGGCGTAGGTTTGAAAGTTGCGACCTGTGACGCGATCGGAGACTTCTATCTGTAAGGCAGCGTTATCTAAGCGCTCCACCCCGATGTATTCTGCCTGTTCTGTCCCCAACGAGATGTAGCTCACCGTTTTAAATTGCTGCATCTGCTGCCAAAAGTAGCGTTCTAAACCAGGAATATCCTCAACGTTGAGTAAGCCCAGCCGAATCACATCGGCATTAATCTGGTTGACCAGATGAGGCGTTTCTAGATAGGTCGTAACATGCTGCTGAATCCGAGCCGTGACCTCAGTCCGCAGCTGACTAGCTACATCGTTGACGGCATTTTGACCATTGCGTAACGACAACCAACCTGTAAGACCAACAGCGATCGCAATTTGCAAGACAAAAGGAGCGACCAGAAGCGTTTGCAGTGGCACTTTCCGCAATCGCCTAGTGATGAGGGTGGCAGGATTTTTCATGTAAGAGCCCTAGCCGATCCGTATAATCTCGCAACGCTTTGAATCAATATATACCTTTATTGTTAATTCTTGTCGAGTCTTTTAACCCAGCTAACCCACACAGAACTTAAGACTCAGTTTTCAGGGTAAGCACTTGAGGGGGAGTGGAATCAGGCGGATAGATTAAGTCTAGCTGCACAGAACGGCTACTGTTAGGCGGCAAAGTAATAATCTCTAACGGCTCTAAAACTTGTCCCGCCCGGTGCCATAAATGGACATAGCGAGTTTTGAGCTGTCCTTGGTTGTCCGGGTAGCGCAAACGCACAGTGCCCCGAAAGAAGGGGAAATCGAGGGAGGGTTGGCGGAAGCGCAATCCACCTTGGTTAAGGCGATCTTCCTTTAAGGGAGTTGCTAAAGTTAAAGCCACTTTCTGAGGCTGCGGAGTGGGGTTGAAAAGTGGCAAGGTTAGGTTGTATTCCACACCGTAGTTAGCATGGGATTCGTAAGCGGTGTCTGGGTAGCGCACTAGCATTTTGGCTGCTTGACTTTGCTCAGTCCCCAAGCGGCCTCCTCGTAGCGTGCTGATGGCATAAGATACCGCTTGTCCTGGAGCTGGAATAGTGAAGTTTTTTGCCCCAGGGCGATCGCTGAGTTGAGCTTGCCAGCGCGATCCTTGAGCCACTCCCGCAACTCGGCCATAAATTAGCTGCCCGCCAATCTGTCCGGGTGGAGTCGGGGCTTTGTCACGCGGACCCGATAGACTACCCTTGTCTAATAACGCTTGCCACTCGGTCAAGTTAGGGGCGCGGTCAGTACCATCGGTGTTTTTCTTGGCAAACATGATCAGGCTGGCTGCATGAACTTTGCCACTACTACGGAGCCGTAGATAAGCCGATCGTCCGTTGATTGGTTTTTCTAACCCTCGAACTGGCATTGGGTGATTCAGTACCATGCGGCTTTGACCGGGCGGAATTACCAATTGAGCGGGAAAATCCGCTTGGCGCTTACCTTGGAGAATATCAGTCACGGCGCGATCGCCTGGACCTGCATAAACTGTATTGTTGGGGTTGTCTACATAGGTTGGCAGCTTGATGTAAGGAGCTTCTTGAGTTAGATAAGTCGCAGCTTGCAAGACATCCACTTTAATAGGCTGCGAAGTAGGATTGTGCAGCATCACCCCCAAATAGAACGTTTGGAGATCTTTAGGCTCATGGGTCTGGTGGTGAATAAATAAATCAAAGCGACCCTGAAAGGGAAAGTTAAGATGGGCTGCGGGTGTTGTCTTGCCGCCAGGGGGCAGGGTAGAGAGCAGAACCCCCTCGGTCTTGACCCACTCTGGGCTATTGCTGTTAAACATGGGCACCGTATCCAGTTGACCTGGCAAGGCTCGGACGCTTTGAGGCTCCACAATAATTTGGGGCGTTGGTGGTGGGCTCGGTGCCACGCCCTGAGCTAGGCTCGACGCGGATGAAGCCATCTTGCCAGCCAGGGATAACCCATATCCACCCAAGCCAAATAACGCTAGACCAGACAAAGCGATCGCGATGTTATTCTGCTTCTGCCCCATAAACAGTCACCTCATTGAGTCTCAGATAAGGGGATACATCTTATAGAGACCCAAATCCTGGAGCCAAAGTGCCGCTTATGGCTACTTCCGATGGTTTACCTAAGCGATCGCGCCGGGTTAGCTATTTTGAGCTGAATCAGGAACTGGGCTGACTGAAGTTGAGTTTCTGGATGGCCAGAATTGAGGCAACAACAAGCCAGAACGCGCTTGGTACTCAGCAAACTCTGGGTAACGCGATAGGGATTGATCCTTCTTCCGCATATTAGGGAGAAACAGACCTGCTCCAAACAGAGCCAAAATCAAAAAAGGGAGCCAGTGCTGAGCTAAAAGGGCAAACGAGATGTAGATGAGCACTTCTCCTAAGTAATTGGTATTGCGGCAACGAGCAAAAAAGCCTTCTGTAATTAGACCAGAGTGATATTTCAACGTGAAGTATTTCTGGGCATCGCTCCCATAGTGGAGAAATACACCAAGGATATTTAAGGCAACGGCTGCGGCAATCAGAGGAGCCGAGGGAACAACACCCCGACTAATGAGCAAGAAGGGGGCGACCCAATACAAACCCAGAAAAATTCCCAGAAAAATTCCTTGACCTGCGGGGATTTCCTGTTCCCATTGCTTGTCAGGAAAGAGCTGATCTTTGAGTAACCACAGAAGACCATAGGTGCCGTGGAGTGCCAAATAGATCCACGGGCCAATCGTGAAGTTTTGATAGGCCCACATCAGACCTAGAACTACAAATCCAGTCAGTCCTTTATGCACGTTGATTGCATGTTTTGCTTTCATAAAAGTATCCCTAGTTATTCTTGATTTCCAAGTGAGTTGACAAGGCTGAAAACTATTAAAACTTAAGGCTCGACGCTGCTAGGCTGATGACGCTGCTTCGCTAGCTCGACTTGTCTTTGACGGGCTACTTGGCGGGCTCTTTTTTCTTCCGTCAGGCTCTCAAAACAATGAGGACAAGAAATGCCTTTCTCGTATTTTTCTGAAGCTTTGTCTGCATCTGAGATCGGTCGGCCACAGGCAACGCAAACATCATAAGAACCCGGTTCTAGTCCATGACGCACTGCTACCCGTTGGTCAAACACAAAGCACTCCCCTTCCCAAAGGCTCCTTTCTGCTGGCACTGCTTCTAAATATTTCAAGATGCCGCCTTTCAGGTGGTAGACTTCCTCAAAACCTTGCTCCAGCATAAAGGAGGAAGCTTTTTCGCACCGAATTCCGCCCGTGCAAAACATCGCCACTTTTTTATGCCGATGGGGGTCTAAATGCTGGCGAACATAGTCAGGAAATTCTTGAAAGGAAGCGGTTTGGGGATTACAAGCGCCTTGAAAGGTGCCGATCTGCACTTCATAATCATTGCGCGTGTCAATCACCACTACATCTGGATCAGCAATGAGATCGTTCCACTCTTCCGGGCTGACATAGATACCCACCTTCTCGTTAGGGTCAACCTCAGGCACACCCAAAGGTACAATCTCTTTTTTTAATCGCACTTTCAGCCGATCGAACGGGGGAGTATCCGTGTAAGACTCTTTGTACTCTAGATTCGCTAGGCGCGGATCAGCCCGCAAAAAGGAGAGCAGGCCAGCGATCGCAGAGCGAGATCCAGCAATCGTACCATTGATGCCTTCTTGGGCGAGGAGAATGGTGCCTTTAATGTCTTGGTCTAAACCATAGGCCAAGAGCGCGTCTTTTTTCTCAGCAAAATCTGGCAAGCTGACAAATTTGTAGAGTGCGGCAACAACAATTTCGGTCATGCTTCCCGTGCAAATCAAGCGTCTAAAAACATTTTAGGGCACACCACCGCAATGCACCCTAAGAGTTAGTGGATGGTGGATGGTCTGAAACTATACGACGGCTGGCTTGTGGCGGATGCGATCGTAAATTTCGATGTAATCCTTACCCGGATGGTTCCAAGAGTAGTCGTACTCCATGCCCTGCTTCACTAGTCGTTGGAACTCTTTGGGGTAATCCCGCCACAGTCCCAAAGCCCGATTCATAGTTGATTCTAGCGCTTGATAGTCAGAGTCATAGAAGACATAACCGTTGCGCATTTCGGGCAGATGATTGGAGTCGTAGTCGCGGTCAAACACAGTATTCACCAGTCCCCCCACACTCCGGACAATTGGGACTGTGCCATACTTCAAGCCAATCATTTGAGTCAAGCCGCAGGGTTCGTAGTTGCTCGGCACCAAAATCATATCCGCCCCAGCGTAAATCAGGTGCGATAGTTCTTCGTTAAAGCCCAGTTCCAGATGCACATCCGGATGGTCATTCAAGAAGCTCTTTTCGTGCTGGAAGTTGGCATTGATTCCCGCTTCGGTAGCAGAGCCTAACAGGACAAATTGAGCGTCATTGTGGATAGCGTGGTAAATGGCATGATGCACTAGATGAACGCCTTTTTGCCCATCTAATCGGCCAATATAAGCAATGATCGGTTTGTCTACATCTTGCAGCAGTAGGCGATCGCGCAACGCTTTCTTATTCTGGGCTTTGCCTTCTAGGTTGTCCTTGGTGTAGTGGTGCGGAATATAGCGATCGCCCTCAGGACTCCAGAAGTCTAGATCAATACCGTTGAGAATTCCGGTAAATTTATCCTGATGCACATGCAACGTATGGCCTAGACCAGACCCGACATCGGTATGACACGCTTCCCAAGCATGGTGAGGTGAAACTGTGGTGACGGCATTGGCATAAACAATCCCCCCTTTCATTAAGTTCAAGGCGAAGGGGCTGAAGTTGTCTTGCAGGCGATCGGGTTGGAAATAGTAAGGTTCGTTGTTGAGTCCAGTGGCCCAAAGAATCTCGTTGCCAGCAAAGCCCTGGTGCTTGAAGTTATGGATGGTGTAACAAACCCGCTGGAGTCCCATTTCATACTTGTAGTTTTCAAATAGCATGACGGGAACTAAGCCAGTCTGCCAGTCATGGCAGTGGATGACATCAGGACGCTTGTTACTCTGTTGCAAAAATTCTAGAGCAGCCTTGCTAAAAAAGGCAAAGCGCATGGTGTCGTCGTGGCAACCATAGTAGCAACCACGGTTAAAGAAATCATCGCGAGAATGAGGCTCGATAAAGAAGCACAATCGCCCATGCACCCAGCCACAGTAAACCGAGCAGTGAATTGTGCCACCAAACCAGGGCACCCACAGATCGCGGTAGGCATCATGCAAGCCCCAAATGTGGTCATAGCGCATGCAATCATAGTTCGGCAGAATCAGCTCAACGCAATGTCCTCGCGTTTCTAATTCGCGGCTGAGTCCGTAAACCACATCGCCCAAGCCTCCGGCTTTGATGACTGGAGCGCACTCAGAGGCAATTTGTACGATGTACATCTTTACTCCTCGCTGATCAAACGGGTTTTGCTATATTCACAAAAGTATATTTATTTCTTGCGAAGGGGCAACCCCATCATTCGGCATAAACCTTAGATCAGCACATCAGGTGATGTTGATGAAGAAAGTCGCAGAGCGTCACCTAGCGATCGCTTAATTTATCAGCCCTGAACGTAACCCTAAAACCGCTGCATGAGTGCGATCGCTCGCTCCCATTTTGTTGAGGATATTACGGACATGAGTTTTTACCGTGTCTAGGGTGATATAGAGCTTTTGACTAATCTCTTCGTTTTTGTTTCCCCCCACAATTAACTCCAGGATTTCTAACTCCCGCTTCGTTAAAGGATCGGCTCCCAAAATGGGTACCACTTCTGGATCAATCGATTCAATGCTCACGGATGCCGTGTTGGAGTTGATAGCCTCTTGCTCAATCGTTTGTTGATAATGGGACAGCACAATTCGGGCGATCGCAGGGTCAAGCCAAGAATTGCCTCGGTAAGTCGCCTCAATCGCCTCTAACAAATCCTGGTGATTGGTTCTGTCTTTTAAGCAGTAGGAATCTGCACCTGCAGCAAAGGCTTGCATGACCAGTTTTTTATCGGCTTGAGTGCTAAAAATCAAAACTTTAAGATCGACGGATTCAGCTTCAGAATCTGGATTTTTAATCTGCTGAATTACCTCAATTCCACTGATATCAGGCAAATCCAGATCAATAATTACTAAATCGGGCTGAGTTTGCTGCAATAGTTCTAGACCTTCTTGGCCCTTGGTTGCCTCACCTACAACGGTAATCAGATCACTTTGTCCTAAAGCCGCTTGCATCCCATACCGACTGAGGTCTTGAGATTCAATTAGGGCTACACGAATTTCACTCATTTGTAACCTTTGGCATTGCCTGACAAGGATAGAGTTGATTCAACAAAGCTTTTATGAAGACGTTTTGAACAGTCCAAAAGTGCCCGTCTAGAAAAATACAACTTAGATCAGTACCACCGAAGGTACTAGAGGGCAAAAATTGCGATCGCAATTCTGAAATTACCACCCAGTCTCAATTCTAGGACTTTCCACTATAGTCGAAATCTTGACAAAGCTCACTAACTCTAAACCCGTTTTGTAGTGTTTGTCTTCTTGCGCAGCTCTAAGCGCAATCCTAGTTCTAGAACTTCTAAGGATTTTTACTAGGCTAAATTCATTAAATTGCTACTTCACTCATGAAAGCTGTAAGGATTTTTACGGTTTTTAGAACAGCTCGTGGATAACCAAGGCGAAATTAACTGAATACAACCCTTAGTTAGCCGTAATACTACTGAAGCTCTACTTCATCTAATCTTCAAGACTACGATTCATTGATGAGCTCGCTGGTGACTTATGACTTTGAGTAGTTGCTGTACTCAAGTCAGGGCAATCTTCTGAATTTATATAAATCTATGTTCCCGACTCGCATGCTTAAGGATAAGAGCATGGATGGCGATCGCACCGTCACATTGTTGTACGACCGCATGGAGTCCTAAAGCCTTGGATGAAACTGAAAAGCCAACCAGACTTTTTAATGCTGAACTTAATGCTGAAAGATAGGGGCACAAAAACGGATGTATTTGAAGAGTTACACCCAGCGCTAAAGATCCAGATTAAATAACGTCCCCCCTCTTCTAAAAAGCTCCAGCCTGCCGCTTGCAGCGTTCGATCGCGACCAGTTGGAGCCGATTTGAAGAGGAATTTGATGCCTACCTGCGCGGCGAAGAGTTCCTTTACCCACTCTCCTCAAAGAAGAAACTTGCCTAGAGTAAAGATTTGGCGCAAATAGGATACAAGTAAGCTAGCTAATATCTAGCTACATCACATCTTGAGACAGAGCCACAGCACCACTACCAGAGCCTACCTTCACCCCAGCTGCATCAGGCATGATGGCATCAGACAGGTAAGCATGATTCAGATTTGTGTCCGTGAGATCGACATGAGTCAGATTCGCGTTCTTTAAGTTGGCTCTGGTTAGATTGGTTTTGGTTAAGTTGGCTCCCGTGAAATTGACATCAGTCAGATTGGCTTGACTCAAATTGGTGCTAGTTAGGTTAGCGCCTCGGAAATTGGACCCAGTAAAATTAGCCCCACTGAAGTTGAGATTTCTCAGATTCGCAGCCATCAGATTTAGGTTTCTGAAGTCCCTTTGACCAGCTGAGTAGCGGCTTTGGAGTTCTTTGGTATTCATAAGAGTCTTTAGGAGGTAGTAGGAGATTACAAAGAGAAGGAGTATCGGATTCCAGCTTTGATTGCAGCTCTGAAGCCCAGCTTTAGAACGGTGAAGGCTGAAGTTTTAGAGCGACTCGGTGCTGAATCGATCAAGTGAGTCTTAAGTTTAATGACGAGAATATTTTTTCGGCTGTCTAGGCTTGGCAATGGCTTTGCCTATGTGTTTTTCGCTCGGCGTTTCTACGCTAGGCGTTTCTAGATGACGATGCTGCTTTGTATCGGGGAAAATTTTTGCCTGCGAAACTTCCCGCTTGAATCGATGGATTGCTGCCTCAATTCCTTCATGTTCATTCAGAATTATCTGGGCCATTCGGTTGAAGCATCTCCAGAATCAAAAGGTGCAGAGAGTTAGATTCGGAGAAACGCTTGTAACAAAACGAATTACACAGCCGAAAATAATCCTTGTTCTCAGGCTAGCACAGGATTGAGTTAAGCAATAATTAGCTAATTGTCTTTCGTCAAGACTATTGTCACAAATTACGTAGTTGAGTTACGAGTGATGTAGAGGAAAATGCGTTATTTAGCAATTGCTTCAGATTACGATGGCACCCTAGCAACAAATGGTCAAGTCAGTGAAACCACTCTGGCTGCGTTGCAACGACTCCAGAAGTCTGGCCGCAAACTAATTTTGGTTACAGGGAGACATTTAGATGACCTCTTTCAGGTGCTGCCGCAGATAGACTGGTTCGATTGTATTGTGGCAGAAAACGGAGCTTTGCTGTATTGGCCTAGCACTCGCGAGGAGCAATTGTTGGGCGATCGCCCGCCAGAAGCGTTCATCCAAGCTCTCCAAAAGCGCCAAGTTGAACCTTTAACAGTAGGTCGCGTGATTGTCGCAACGTGGCAACCGCATGAAGCCGCAGTATTGGCAACGATCAAAGATTTAGATTTAGAGTTACAGATAATTTTGAATAAAGACGCAGTGATGGTTCTGCCTGCTGATCTAGATAAAGCAGTAGGACTGAAGGCCGCACTCCAACGCATGGAGCTATCTCTACAAGACGTGATTGGGTTTGGTGATGCAGAGAATGATCACGCTTTTCTAGACATCTGTGGACTTTCGGTAGCGGTGGCTAATGCACTACCAGAGGTAAAAGCACGAGCCCATTGGGTGACCCAAGGCAGTCGAGGCGATGGAGTCGTTGAGGTGATTGATCAGCTACTGACCTCTGGCTTAGACGAGATGCCCCAGCGATCGCCATAAAGCTGCGATCGCCCACCCTTAGGCTCTGCCTACTTAGACTCACTTAAGCGAGAAATTTCCTATCTCAAAACACAAGTTTAAGACACCACTCCTACCTGAGCGGGAGATACTGCTTCTGGGCTGTGTGTTGCAGTTCTATGGGCAATGAGTACCGAACAAGGGGCATGGTGCAGCACATAATTACTGACGCTGCCCAAAAACAATTCGCTCAAGCCCGATCGGCCCCGACGCCCCACTAAAACTAAATCTGCTCCCCAAGTTTGAGCTAGGTCACAAATAGCTCGACCCGGACTGCCAGGGCTTTGAGTAAACTCTACTCGCACTCCTGCATCAGCCGCTTCTTGTGCCCGCGATCGCAGCATAGCCAGCCCTTGGCTTTCATAGTTTTGCCACTGTTGTTGATACAGTTCTAGAGCCTGCATGCGGATCATACCGGGGTAGGAGTCAAGCCCTGTGAGCACAGGGATTCTAGGGCTTCCTTCTTCTTCATAGGAGAGGACGTGCAGCAACATCAAGTTAGCTTCTGTCAGTTTGGCTAAAGCTAAAGCTTGTTCAAAGGCTTGTTTACTAATACTGGAATGGTCGATCGCAACTAGAATTCTACGAAACATAAATTTTCTCTCCCGACTTGTAGCGATGTGGGGACAATCGTTGAGACGATATCAAACCTGAGAGCAGCGCAGCATTTAACCCCACTGTAAACCAAATTATTTTCCTGCAAGCCCAACTTTTCTAATTCTTAGTAGTTGATCCTAGTCGTTAGAATAGCGGGGGTGCGGCTGTAACGAGGTAGCGATCCTCAAACCTGGACTGAAATCACTCTGGCTCATAGTTCAAGGGCTGTATTCAACTACATGCAACTACTGAATCAGGGTTTAACAAACAGGCTAAATCTGCTGGAATCACCCTAGGGATCAATTCAAGGTCTGCCTGTTAGTACATGTGATAGGGGGGCATCTTCAGAGGAAAATAGTTTTATCAACCACCCTAATGGGTCGGGACGAATAGAACTAACTCTGAGAACCGTAATCATGGCCCGCAAACACAAAAAACTCCTATCAACTATTCGTGCTTTGGGTGACAAGCAGGAACCTAATTTGGCCCAGCATGAATCAGAAGAGCAGAGGGTAGTACAGCCGCAGTTGCAACCACAGTTTGACCATTTTGCTGAGGAATCTGGGCGAGGGCAGCATGAACCCAAAACTGCTAGTAACGAGCTAATGGCACCGCTCCTGATAACCTCATTCCTAGAGGATCAGCTAAGTGAGTTAGCGACTGGAACAGCAGAGACCCTCCATATCGCTGAAGCCCATACGCCAGAAGCCCATACGCCAGAAGCCATTACACCAGAGGCCACTACACCAGAAATTACTCCTCAGTCGGGTGGGGCCGTATCTGATGAAACCGCAACGGAAGTAGAGCCTGACGAATCCAAACTCGATACAGCAACTTCTGTAGAGTCGGTAGAGTTATTGGATGAGCAGCCTAAGCTGAAAAATGAGCCCGAAGAACTAGAACCCAGAGAACCTGCGATCGCGGAGCCAGAACCAGAACTAAAACTAGAACCAGAACAGCCCACAGAGGTAGCCGTCATTCCAAAGACATCCTCGGCTCAAGAAGACACACAAGAGCCTGAACACTCAGTCAGGATGCAGGCTGAGGAGACAAAACCAGAGCAGCCAGATCGCTCAGTCGCAGATCACTCAGTCAGTGATACCAGTCAGGCGATCGCCAGCGACTCCGAGGTTCAAGCAATACTCAAGCGGCCTGAAGCCTTTGCCCTAATCGTCATCACCTTCTTCTGGACCATTTGGCGAATCTATAGTGGCATTTGGCAACAGCCAGCCCCCAGCCGCAAGTTATCACATCGTCAATCGGCTCATCGTTCAGAAGGGGATGCAAACAACAATAACCACCCAGGTTAGTTAAGTGTCCCCAACTCATCTACAAGCCTGTAGTTAGCTTTACAAGGTAGCTTCATAGGAACTCCAGTCCTACGTCAGAAGCCTGCCAAGCTTAGGCATCCCTATACTGACAAATCCCGATACTTGCAAAATGAAAGCCATGTTGTAAACCGATAAAATCCTGGCCGCTCCAATACCTTGCTAAAGAGCGATCGCGATCACACCCAGATCACTCCCGGATCACGACTTGATTAGTATGGAAGTGGCCCAGGTTTTTACTTTTCTGGCTTTAAAGTGAACGTGGATGATATAGTTACCTGAATTTTAGAAGATGTTAGATTTTCTATTTAATCTCCATTGGCTGACTATTCTCATCATCGTGAGCGCCCTGGTCGGTAGTGGCATACTAGGGGCACTGATCTACGGGGCAATTTCGGCCTATCGGAATCGGAAACCCGCGATCGCGCAACGAGTAGAAACGCCCCCCAGATTCCAAGATCCCCTGGATTCGTCGTACTCACGGGCTCAACTTCGGGTTTCGGATGGCTCTAAGGAGTACCCTTATAACACCTTGCGTGTAGTACAGATTCATCTAGAGAACCAAAGCCATCAAGACTTTGAAGAGCTTAAGCTAGGAATTTCTTTAGATGAACCCAATGCCGAGGATGGAATGGTGCATGTTGAAGTGCGATCGCCCGATCGGGATCACCAAGTTAAGCAACTCACCCCCCTGACCTTCGCAGAGCCTCAACCCACGCTTGATGTGGTTCTCATTCCCTTTAACCGAGAGGATTCCTATAGCTTGCGCTTGTTATTGGCTGCGGGTGAAGAGGTAGAACTTTCTGGCAAAATTAGGCTCAGCTCACCTCATCCCATTCGCTTCGTTGACTTACCCACCGTCAAGGAAGCAGTGCAAGAAGCTGCCAAATCCACCTCCATTGGCCTCGGCCCCTTCCAGTTTTCCTTCGATAAATAATTCCTTACCTGTTGCAGCCGACGTTAGTGTGGGTAGGGCTTATCTACCCCTTGAGGCTGTGGCTTCCTAGCACCATGCATTAGACTAGGGTCACTAAACTAAGGAACCGACAATTTAACTGCCTTGGAGTTTGGAGTCAGTTGTTACAGATGCTCTAAAACTCCTTGTAGCTAGCCATATAGTTAGCCACGTAGTTAGCCATATAGAGCTATGCGGTTGTTGGATTATTGCCCTGGGTTGCAATAGGATCATGCAGAACAAGCCTCTAGTTAACATTCTTCTGGTCGATGACCACTCGGAAAACCTGCTGGCACTAGAAGGAATTCTGGCAAGCTTGGGGCAGAATCTGGTGCGAGCCTCTTCTGGCAAGGAAGCCTTAAAACGTCTGCTACATCAAGATTTTGCTGTCATTTTGCTCGATGTCCAAATGCCAGGAATGGATGGGTTGGAGACAGCGACTCTGATTCGTAGTCGCGATCGCTCGCGTCATGTGCCCATTATTTTCATGACGGCCTTTCATAATAGCGACCAGTGGGTTTACAAAGGCTATTCTGTCGGTGCAGTTGATTACTTGTTCAAACCGATTGAGCCAGAAATCCTCCTCTGTAAGGTGGCTGCCTTCGTAGACCTGTTTCAAAAAACGGCTGAGATTCAACGCCAAGCTGATCAACTAGAAGTTCTCAATGCCGAATTACGTAGCAACCAAGCACGACTGCAAGACTTCTTAGACTATGCCAATGATTTGATTCACATCATGTCTCCCACAGGCGAGTTGCTTTACGTCAACCCAGCCTGGAAGCATACTTTGGGCTACAACGAAGACGAACTCAACCACTTAGCCATTGAGATTGTGCATCCTCAAAGTCGGGGACGATGGCTAGAGACGATTTATTGGGTACAAGCCAAACCTGCCAGTCGTACGCTAGAAATCACCTTTCTCAGCAAAGACGGGCGAGAAGTCACGGTTGAAGGAACATTGAGCAGTCGCTTTGAGGCCAATCAACTCACGGCAATTCACTGCATTTTTCATGACATTACCCAGCGCAAGCAAGCCGAGCGATCGCTACGCCAATATACAGCTCAGTTGCAACAAGCCCTCGACTTCAATGCCATGCTCAAGCGCATTACCAATAAGCTGCGCGACAGTTTAGATGAAGCCCAAATCTTGACCAGTGTGGTGCAAGAACTGGCTCTAGTGTTGGGGGTCAGCCGTTGTCAAGCCGCTTTGTACGACTTAGCACAACAAACTGCCACGATCGCTTATGAGTACACCGGATCGATGTTTTCCGAACAGGGTCATGTCTTAGAGATGGCTCACTCCTTTGAATACCAGCAACTCCAACAAGGACAGTCGCTCCAGCTCTGTAACATAGCTCCCCACCCTATTCAAGGCAAAGTAGCTATGTTGGCTTGCGCGATCATGGATGACCAAGGTGTGTTGGGTGATCTACGTTTAATTAACGACAAAGATTATGTCTTTAGAGATTTAGAAGTGCATCTCGTGCAGCAGGTAGCTAACCAGTGCGCGATCGCGATTCGTCAGGCTCGTCTGTTCCAAGCTGCTCAAGCTCAAGTGACAGTTCTAGAGAAACTCAATCGTCTCAAAGATGATTTCTTAAGTACAATCTCTCACGAGTTGCGCACCCCCATCTCCAACATCAAAATGGCAATTCAGCTGCTGAAGATGACTTTGGCACAAGTAGAGATACCAAAAGTAGAAGCAGAAGATTTGGAGCGTTACTTCTCCGTTTTGCAAAGTGAATGCGAACAAGAAATTAGTTTAATTAACGACCTGCTCGATCTATCTCGCCTCGATACGGAAGCGGAACCTCTCCTATTAACTAAAATTGAACTCACGAGTTGGGTGCCCCATGTAGCAGAATCTTTTATAGAGCGGGCTCGCAGCCACGATCAGGATTTGCAAGTAGAGATTCCGGGAGATCTCCCTGCTCTCACAACTGACCTGATTGATTTAGAGCGAGTCTTGTCTGAGTTGCTCGGCAATGCTTGTAAGTACACTCCTGCGGGGGAGCAAATTAAGATCTCAGCCGATGCCACTCTCGATCGAATCCAGTTACATGTGACTAATTCCGGAGTCGAGATCCCAGCGGAAGAGTGCGATCGCATTTTTGATAAGTTCTACCGCATCCCTAACAATGATCCGTGGAAGTATAGTGGGACTGGCTTAGGATTAGCCTTAGTGAAAAAACGGATCGAGCGCTTGGGAGCCACCATCCATGTCGCGAGTGCAGCCACGCAAACCACCTTCAGCATTGAATTTCCTTTGCCAACCCATTAGGCATCCAGGCTAAGGAATTAGGCTTGCCGAAACTCAATCAAAGCTTGGCGATAGGCATCGGGTAAGCCTGTGTCAAACGATCGCCCTTCGACCAGATATCCCATCATCCCTAACTCTTGCCGTAACTGCTCTAAACCAGAAGTGAGCTGAAACTCATTGCGATCGCGGAGATTGCGTCGAATTTGCTCTGCCAAACAGTCAAAAATTTGGGGTGAGAGCACATACATCCCAAAGATCGACAAGAGTTGATCAGGAGGCATACCCGATATATGTAAGTGTTGAATGGCATACTCCACTTCTGGCTTTTCTACGAGTCGAGTCACATCTAACAGCACATTTGGTTCCTGCCAGGTGCCTGTCACACAGCCTCTATGACTAATCTCAGCGGCTGGAGTTACCTCCAAGCTAACAACGCTTTTGCCACAGCGCTCGAACACCTCTAACATCTGAGCTGCACAAGAAATTTCTTGGTCAGATTTGTAAACATGATCGCCTAGGAGCAACAGAAAAGGTTCATCTCCTACCCAGTCTTTGGCACAGAAGACGGCATGACCAAAGCCTTCCTGGGTATCCTGGGTCAAAATGGTAACTCGCTCCCCGACCTCCCGGAGATACTCCAGATAGTCTCCCTGCTTAGCCGCTAGCTTTTGAAGATAATCTCCTTCCGGTAATGTTTTGAAGAAGTTTTCAAATAGGTCGCGATCGCTGGGTTGCACCACAATCCCCACCGACTCAATTCCAGCACTGAGAGCTTCTTCCGCGATCGCCAGAATCACAGGCTTGGCGCGTCCCTCAGAATCAATGATCGGAAACATTTCCTTTTTGACTGCTTTAGTCGCCGGAAAGAGGCGTGTACCAAAGCCAGCAGCAGGAATCACAGCCTTACGAACAGAAGATTTGACAGAGCCTGGAGACAACATCATAGCCTCAGATATTTTACCTATAAAAAAGATAGTGATATGAGATCGGCCACTTCTACAATCTCCATCACCAAGCTCAGTCTTACCTAACTGGGCATTCCTTTGGGCCTTCCTTTGAGAACTTCCCCTTTACAAGGGTTTGCAAATAGTTAGAGTAGAACAGTAAAAGAGCCTTTAACACGCAGTTAAAGACTCTCGTTGAGGAATATAAACATGTCTAAAACTTATCCTCTTTAAAGCTGCTTGTCTTGTATCTAAAGTGACGTTCAGAGAATATTCCTATTCCCACCTTTAGATAGGCTTCATTTTATACCTATAGATAGTTCATATTCGACTAGATTGAGAAGTGGAGAGGCAGAAGTCCCACCTCTGCGAAAAGGATGTGGTTCAATGGCGAAGAGCAACCTTAGTACAGTTAGTTAAGGCTCAGTTCCGCCTCGATCGCTTGAGCCATTGCTTCCAGCCGAATCGGCTTAGTTAAGTAGGATCGCACTCCCATACTTAAAGCTCTCTGTTTCTCCCGATGAAAGGCGTAGGCGGTCACCACCACCACAGGTAGAGCATGCCATTGCGATCGCTGAAGTTCTTGTAGCAAGGTGAAGCCATCGACTTGAGGCAGTTTGAGATCTAGGAGCAGTAAGTCAGGCTGAAATTCTGTAACCGTCTCCAAAAAATTGATGCCATCACAGAGACTCAAGACTTGATAGCCTCGCGACTCCAAAAAGTCTTGCGTGAACAGACGATGGATTTCGTTATCTTCTACCAGAAGAATTCGCTTGCCCATAAATTCGATCCAAAAGCGGGGTTAGTATGTATTCTCTACTATCTTTAAAGGAAAGCGTTTCCAACTAATTTGAGCCGCGCTCGCTTGAGGCAAGCAATATTAACGAATTCGACAAAGCTTAAATACAACATATTTGTGGAAGTTCTTTTTCCCAATGTTTAGCTTCACTAAAAAATCGCTCAAAAACTTAAACCGCTGGTTGGTTTTGCTCGTTGCTAGTCTAGCAGGGTTGCTTTTAATCTCCTTACTTGTCTTGCCAGCCGTTTCGAAACTGGCAGAGCCCAAAAGCGTTGTATTTGAGCAAGCTTGGCAAACCGTAAATGAGCACTTTTTTGATCCAAAGTTTAATGGCATAGACTGGAAAGCGACTCGCAGCAAGTACAGACCCTTAATAGCCCAAGCCCACTCTATGGAGGCAGCCGCTGACATTATTAATCAGATGCTGTCTGAGTTGCAAACTTCCCACACTCGCTTCTATACCAACTCAGAGCCAGCCTACTACCAACTCTTAGGCATCTTTAAATCTGATGCTTTGTGGCGGCAACTGAGAAAGTTTTTTCCAGACGGCAAGGTGGAATACCCTGGAATTGGTATCTTCACCCAAGAGATAAACGGCCAAACTTTTATCAGCGCCATCTTAAATGGTAGCCCAGCCGAGAAAGCAGGACTGCGAGTGGGCGATCGCTTACTGAGTACTGAAGACAAGCCATATCAACCGATTCAATCTTTTGTGGGGAAGGTAGGTCAGGCAGTTAAAATCTCGATTCAGCGCACCCCAGACTCAGCCAGCATCCAAACGATCGCCGTCACTCCCAAGCAACTCGATCCTACGCAGCTCTTTCTAGAGGCGATGCAAGCAAGTACCGAGGTAATTGAGGAAGGTGGTAAGCGGATCGGCTATGTGCATATTTGGTCTTATGCGGGCGATCGCTACCAAGAGCAACTAGAGCGATCGCTGATTTATGGCAATTTAAGAACCGCAGATGCCTTGATCTTAGATCTGCGAGGTGGTTGGGGTGGAGCTATCCCCGAATATCTCAACTTCTTTACTGGTAAGTCTCCAACGCTGACTCAGATCGAGCGGAATGGCACTAAAACAGACCTAGATTATCGCTGGCATAAACCAGTGGTCATGTTGGTAAACCAAGGATCTAGGAGTGGCAAAGAGATTTTGGCCTATGGCTTCCAGCAGTACAATATTGGACCTGTAATTGGTAGCAAAACCCCAGGAGCGGTGGTGGGAGGTCGCGCTTTTTTAATGCAAGATGGCAGCCTGCTCTACTTAGCAGTGGTAGATGTTTTGATCAATGGAGAGCGGCTAGAAGGAAAAGGTGTGCAGCCAGACATAGAGGTGCCGTTTCAGTTAGCTTATGCTCAAGGCGCAGACCCTCAGAAACAGAAGGCGATCGAAGTTTTGCTGCGAAAGCTCATCGTCACTGATGGTCAGGGTTAAGAATCAGCATCCTCCTGTATATCCTTTATCTATAGCAATCCTTTTTGGTTCTTCAATGGGGTGCAGGGGTAAAACCCTTGCGTAGGGGCGAAGCCCCCACCCCCTGTTTCCAATCCATTTAGGATTGCTATTTGAAATATCCAAGGCGTATTGTTTAACACAGTGCCTTGATACATTCGAACAAGCCTTAAGAAGAGGATCAATAGGAATTTGGCAATTAAACTTAACCAAAGACTTTGCGACTTTTGCATCTCTTTGGAACAGTTCTAGACATCTAGACAAGTTTAGACAACAGGAAGCTCAACAGTGAAGAATAAGAAACCAGGACAGTATTTCGCCTTAGCTATAGGCATCATCTTTCTGCTAATCGGTATTATGGGATTTATCCCAGCCTTAGTGAAAGACCCTACAGTATCCGCTGATGCAGCAAATCTCGGTTTTACAACCGGATATGGGTATCTACTGGGTTTGTTCCCCATCAATACCCTACACAACATTGTTCACCTGAGTGTAGGATTTCTAGGAATTCTGGCTTCTATCTCCTTAGGCAGCTCCCGACTCTATAGTGGAGCATTAGCCCTCTTCTACGGACTGCTAACTATCCTAGGGCTATTTCCCGCCACTCAATCCACTTTGGGCTTTATTCCCATCTTTGGTAATGACGTTTGGCTGCATGCATCTACCGCTGCGATCGCAACCTACTTTGGCTTCATCGCCACACCCGATTTAGCAGAACTCACCGAGAAAAAACTATCTGAGAGAAGTATGAGCAGCGATTAACGATTCCCCTTGGGGTGATTGGGCAGTTGCACCGTAAAGGTCGTCCAGCCATCCCCACTCTCCACCTCCAGCCTTCCTTGGAGCTGCTCTACTAAACGCTTAACCAGAGATAAGCCTAATCCTGTTCCTCCCTGCTTCCAAGGGTCAGCGTGAGGAATGCGGTAAAACTTTTCAAAAATTTGAGGGAGTTGCTCAGCAGGAATTTCTGCTTGATTGCGCACCGTGAAGGTAGTTGTGGCATTAGTTGCTCGAACTTGCAGAATAATCTCTCCCCCTGCCACTGTGTACTTATAGGCGTTGTGCAGCAGTTCTACTAGCAACCGCTCTAAGCTACCTTGGTCAATCACAAGAACTGGCAATGACGCGGAGAGATCTAACTGAAGGCTTTGTTGGTGCGCTTTAGCCTTCAGTTGAAGGGGGGTTATCAGGTTAGGAAGCCAGATAGGGAGATCGATCGCTTCCGGTACAAAGTTGCTATAGAGGTTGCTCTCTAGACGCTGTAAGTCTAGTAGATCATTAATTAGAGTCACTTCGCGATCGCATTCTCCCTGCAAGATTTTCAGATATTTTCCCCGTTGTTCAGGGGTAGTGGCAATTTGGAGCAGTTGAGACGCCATCTTGATATTTGTTAAAGGAGTGCGGAGTTCGTGAGAAACCGTACTCAAGAAATCATCCTTGAGCAGATTGAGTTTCGCCAGTTCCTCAACCTGAGCTTGAGCCGTTTGGTAGAGCCGCGCCTGACGAATAGCAATAGCACATTGGTTAGCGACCTGCTGTACTAAGTAAATCTCAGCTTCCTGCAATGCTCGTTCGCTCTCGCTAAAACACCAAAGATCGCCAATGACTCCCTCATGGTCGGCAATGGGACAAGCTAGAATCGTGACTTGGCTACGAGTGGGATCAGTCGTGACTTCACAAAACTGAAAGGTTTGAGCCTGTCGCAGTTGGGTGTATCCCTCCGGAAACTTTGCCATCGGTACCACTTGACCTGAGGCTGAGGGTACTGAGGCTCCAGGAACCGTGTATTGATAACGAATGGTAGAAGTATCCGTTTGTAAGTCATACACAGCGGTATCACAGGAGAGCAATTTCAGCCCCAAGGCCAACTCCCGCACCACGGTTTGCAAAATCTGCCCTTCATCTAAGCTCTCCCGCACTTTGTCCCGAATTTGTCTCAAGGTGGATTCAAAGAGCGATCGCTGTATGAGTTCGGCATTGAGACTCTGAACTTGCCTCTCAGCCTGTTTACGAGCCGTACTATCGCGCAGTTGCCAGCGTAGCGTGCTGGGCTTTCCCTGCGAGTCTCGAACGACTGCAACTGTTACCGACACATCTAAGGGTGGTGCTTGGCGAGGTTTCAGGCGAATCTCCAACTCTTGCGACCAATGCTCCTGATGTAGCCGTAGCAACTGCAAACGGAAAGTTTTTCGCTCTGGATCGTCTACAAAGATAACCAGAGGCTTACCGATGAGAAATGCTTTAGGCAAATTGAGCAGCGCGATCGCAGCTTGATTAACTTCTTGAATTTGGCCATAGGCATCCGTGACAATATACCCATCTGGAGCAAATTCAAATAGCTCTTGATACCGTCGGCGTTCTTCGTTAATTAAACGGTGTGTCAGTTGCAACTCTTCATTTTGCTGCCGCAGTTCCTCTTCAGCAACTTGCAATTCTTCTAGAGCAGTAATGAGTTGTTCATAGGTCAATAAAGAATCTAAGTGTTCTGGGGCGTTCGTTTTAGTCAGATTGCTACTGGATTGTCTTAACAGCTCAATTTCCTTGATAAACTGATTTAAATTCATGTATCCCCAGATACTTTTTTCTAATGGAGCTATCAAGTCTGAGCACATGAAACTCCTAATATTCTAATTCGAAGCTTCTAATTTAACCTTAGCTCTTAAGGCTCACTCGTAGCTCAGCGAACGGTTATGTTTAATTAAGCCCGGTGAGTGCAAGGTACTACTTTAGGTAACGGCGCAACTGTTCAGCCAAAATCTCTACATGGGGCTGCTTCAGGATAGAGAAGTGATCCCCAGGAATCACATGAATTCTCACTTCGGCTGTTGTCAAACTATGCCAACCCAGAGCCTGATCTGGCAGAGCTTGGCTGGGTGGTTTTGAGCTTTTGAACAGCGTCACTGGCCCCGAATAAATCTTAGGTGTGTAGCGCTGCACTGCCTGACTGTTGGCATAAAAGATGCGGAGCATGGGGCTCAGAGCTAACTCTTTCAGCAGTCGGAGTTGCGAGTTAGGCGGGAGCAAGGTAGGAGTCGCTTCACCAGTCTTTGTCAGAGCGAGGAGGCGTTTGGGGCGCGATCGCCCTACCCCAACAGTCGCCATCAGAGCCGCGAACAGAAGACGGCAGTAGTCCCAACCAAAGGATGGCAATGATTTCAGTACGGTGGTGATGAGAAATTGCAAACTCTCCCAGAGAGAAGGTTGGTTGCTGGGGATGGGAGCGAGGGTATCGAGTAATGCTAACAGCGCCACTTCATAGCCTGCTTGCTGTAGTTGTCGAGCCATTTCAAAAGCCACCAACCCTCCGAACGACCACCCTCCTAAATAGTAGGGGCCTTGGGGCTGAACCACTTGAATCGCCTTGATATAGTAGTTCGCCATCTCCTCAATACTATTGAGCGGCGGATGTTGCCCATCTAATCCCAGAGGTTGCAGACCATAAAAGGGACGGTCAGTCCTGATCTGACGAGCTAGTTCATAATAAGGCAACACCACCCCCATGACAGGATGGATACAGAAAAGGGGAGGTTTAGCGCCCGCAGGTTGCAGCGGCACGAGAGGCGACCAAACTAGAGATTCTGGGTGGGTCAATGGTTTAGTTAGCTGTTTTGCCAATTGCTCGACTGTTGGAGACAGAAACAGCGTCGATAAAGGTAGAGATTGCCCAAACTGCTGTTGAACTTGATCCATCAGACGCAGCGCTAAAAACGAATCTCCCCCCAGCGCAAAGAAATTGTCATCAATACCAACCTGCTCTAAGTTCAACACCACTGACCAAATCTGAACGAGTTTCTCTTCTGTTAGGGTCCGAGGCGGAGCGATCGCCGTCTTCTGCCTAGAATTGGTGAGTTCAGGCATTGGCAAAGCAGCACGATCTACTTTTCCGTTCGGCGTGAGCGGCAGAGTTGGCAGCAGAACAAATGTTGAGGGAATTAAGTAATGAGGGAGACGCGATCGCAGGAACTCTCGCAACTCACTTGTTTCAACAGACTGTTGTTGACGAGGAACAACATAAGCGACTAAACACAGATCCCCGGATGTCTTATCCTTTTGAGCGATCGCAACTGCCGCTTGAACCGCAGAATGTTGCTGAAGCACAGCTTCAATTTCACCCAACTCAACCCGGAAGCCTCGTAACTTTACCTGGGTATCCGCTCGCCCCAAAAACTCAATATTACCGTCAGGGAGATACCGAGCGCGATCGCCAGATTTGTAGAGGTGGGTGAGGAGAGAGGAGAGAGGGGAGAGGGGAGGAGGAGAAATAAAACGCTCAGCCGTGAGGTTAGGGCGATTGAGGTAGCCACGGGCAAGGCCAATGCCAGCAATATACAACTCACCGACAACACCAATGGGAACAGGTTGGAGATTAGCATCTAGGATGTAGATTTGAGTATTGGCGATCGGACGACCGATGGTAGGTTTAGCGTTATCTACACTCAACTCAGCAACAGTAGCCCAAATAGTCGCTTCGGTGGGACCATAAGCATTAAAGAACCGCCGTCCTTGCGCCCAACGTTTAACAATGCTACTAGAACAAGCTTCTCCCGCCGAGATCAGCACTTGTAGAGCGGGTAGAGACTCTGTGGATAAAACAGATAAGACGCTGGGAGGCAGGGTGGCATGGGTAATCGCATGATCACGGAGAAAATGGCATAAGTCTGGCCCAGGCAGCAAAGATGTCTGAGGTGCTAGGTAGAGGGTAGCTCCGTTAGCCAAAGCCATCAGGATCTCGAAGATGGCAGCATCGAAGCTTAGGGAGGCAAATTGCAGAACGCGGCTATCGAGTTTAGGACGAAAAATTTGTCTTTGCGCCTCCACCAAGTTGCTCAGCCCTCGATGTTCCACTAAGACACCCTTGGGCTGACCTGTAGAACCCGAAGTATAGATGACATAAGCCAAATTGTTGACCGTAATCTGGTCAGTTGGGTTAACTGGGCTTTGTGATGCGATCGCTCCCTGCTCCTGATCCAGACAAACTACTTGTAACAACTCACTATCAAACAAATGCAGATGGCAGGATTGCGTAATTAAAATCTTAACTTCAGCATCCGCGAACATAAACCGCAAGCGATCGCGGGGATAGGTAGGGTCGAGGGGCAAATAAGCACCACCCGCTTTCCAAATCGCTAATAGGCTGATTACCATTTCTAGAGAGCGATCGACACAGAGACCCACCAAAACTTCTGAGCTTACACCCAACTGCTGCAAGTAGTGAGCCAGTTGATTGGCTCGTTGATTGAGCGATCGATAGGTGAGGGGCTGATTTTGATAGATCAGAGCAACCGCCTCTGGAGTTTGTCTCACTTGAGCTTCAAAGAGTTGGTGAGCACAGAGAGGAGCAACATCGTGAGTCGCTGTTTGGTTCCACTCTTCCAAGAGCTGATGATGTTCGCGAGGAGACAAAATGGATAGGCGGGCAATCGGTTGTTGCGGGTAGGCGGCAATTTCTGTCAGCAATGTCTGGAAATGTCCGAGTAGGCGGGTGATGGTAGCTGGTTCAAATAAATCAGTGCTGTAGATGGCGGTACAGGTAAGCCGATCTAGAGATTTATAAACATGAAATTCCAGATCAACGCGAGCAGTTTCTGTTTCTAAGGGCCAGCTACTCAGCACGAGTCCAGGTAGTTCTAGCTTGGCTACTGGAGTATTTTGGAGCGTAAATACCACCTGAAAGAGCGGGTTCCGACTCAAGTCACGTGCAGGTTGCAACTCCTCAACTAATTTCTCAAAAGGCACCTCCTGATGAGCATAGGCAGCCAATGTCATGTGAGAAACTCGTGCTAATAGCTCCTCAAAGGTAGGATTACCAGATAGATCGGTTCGTAACACTAAACTGTTAACAAAGAATCCAATTAAATCCTCTAGTTCAGTGCGGTTGCGGTTGGCGATCGCAGAACCCACCACGATATCTGTTTGCCCCGTATAACGGTACAGCAGCGTCTGAAATGCAGCGAGCAGCGTCATAAAGAGGGATACCCCCGCACGATCGCTCAAGCTCTCTAAAGCTGAGGTTAGTTCAGGTGATAGCTCTAGCTGTTGGGCAGCACCCCGATAACTAGGTGTGACTGGACGGGGATGATCGGTAGGTAACTGCAATTCAGGGAGATCTTGAAGCTGTTGTCGCCAGTAGGATAGCTGAGAGGCCAAGACCTCACCTTGCAAATACTCTCGCTGCCAATGGGCAAAGTCAGCATACTGAATGGGTAACTCTGGTAAAGGAGATGGTTGGCACTTGAGAAAAGCAGGATAGAGCGTAGTCAACTCTCGGATCAGTACAGCGATCGACCAACCATCCGCCACAATATGATGGAGATTGAGCAGCAAGATATAGTCCGCCGCCTCTAGCTGCAATAGCTGTACCCGGAACAACAGCCCCTGTGTGAGATCAAAGCAGCGTCGGGCAGTCTCTTGGGCAATTTTCTGGGCTGCTGCGGTACGCGCGATCGCGGGAGTCGCTTGTAAATTTACTACAGGTAGAGGCAAATGGAAATCAGGGCTAATAATTTGAGCCAGTTCTCCCTCCACCACGGCAAACGTTGTCCGGAGAACCTCATGGCGCTGCCCAATCTCCTGAAAAGCTTGCTCTAGGGCTCCTAAATGTAAGTCTCCTTGCAAGCGCATCACCGCCGAGACATTATAAAAAGGATTCTCTGGCACCAACTGGTGCAAAAACCACAATCGCTGCTGAGCAAATGACGCCGGAAAGATAAACACTTCTTCCTGGCTGTGACTGGCTACCACCTGTTATCTCCCTTGATTCTGATTCAAAGACGATCGCGATCGCCGATGTGCTTCTCTGGAAAGAGGAACAATGGCAGGGATAGACGGCTGGAGTTGACTCACCTGTAAACTATCAATTTGCTGAGCCAGTTGAGCGATGGTGGGAGACTCAAATAAATTACGCAGTGGTAGTTCTACGGCGAAAGCATCCCGAATCCGCGAGGTTAATTGAGTGGCCAAGAGAGAATGCCCTCCCAGCTCAAAGAAGTTGTCGTGAATACCGACTCGCTTGACTCCTAGCAATTCGGACCAAATAGAGACTAATTTTGCTTCCATCGGCGATCGCGGTGCCACATATCCTTGCGTTGACTCTACTGGAACGGGAGCAGGGAGAGCTCGACGATCAATCTTGCCGCTGGGGGTGAGAGGGAGAGTTTCTAATACGACAAAAGCAGCAGGCACCATATAGTCTGGCAACTTCTGCTCTAGGTAATTTCGGAGCTGGGGCACTAACTGTCGCGCCAACTGTCTTTGCAGCGGTTGATTGGCATAAGTAGACCAAGGACGAGCCGGGGCGATCGCCTCAAGTTCAAATCTCTCCTTCTGTGGCTTGACCTCCTGATGTTGCAGGATCACATCATAACGATCAACCCCAACTGCCGACCAGCTCACGTTTACGTGATAAGGTAACTCCTGCTCCAAATTCCACCAAGCTTCCGGGTCAATGCCAGGCTCTGCCAACTGCTCTAGGGCGGCTCGCATCTGTCCTACAGTTTGAGGTTCTGCGGCCTCTGTCAACCAAGCCGCTGTTTTAACTGCTGCCATCACACGCGCATTCGGTACACCTCTGATTGCCAACCTCTGTGGTTGTGCTTTCACTAAATGCTGGTGCATTGCAGCCACGGTTAGTTCGTTCGTCCAATCCCACGTAGAGCCATCCAGACTCATCGGCACCAACGGCTGTGTAGCCAAGCTTTCCCGATCCTGAGTTACTTTGTGCAAGATGACGTTATAGCGAAACTGGGTCATTTCATTGTGAGCCTGACCGCGAGTGAGCTGAATTTGCACCTCCTGAATTTGGGGAAAACGCGATCGCAACGCCTGAAAGAAATCTGGCTCAATCACTAGTTCTGGTTCCTCAAACATGGTTCGTTGAACTCGTTGCTGGAGCTGCGATCGCTCTAATGCAGGGCTAGCTTGATACATCTGCACAGAAGCATGAAAAGCAGACAACAGCGCTAGATTCCGCACATCCCCAATAAACAGAGAACCGCCCGGAGTTAGGACTTGTAGCGCTCCCTCCAAGACTTGCAACAAATAATCCACACTCGGAAAGTACTGCACCACCGAATTCAGGATAATCAGATCAAATCTATCTGGCTCTATATCCGTAAAGTCGTTAGCTGAGCGCTGCAATAGCTTGACTGGCGGCAACTGGTGCTGGTTTAGCTGTTGCCGAATCGCATCGAGGGAGACTTGAGAAAAATCTGTGCCCCAATATTCTAGACAGTGAGGAGCCAACTGAAATAGCAGCAATCCAGTGCCGCAACCAATTTCTAGAACTCGCTGAGGTTTCAGGGCGAGAATATTTTCCACTCGGCGATCGACCCATTCTCGCATCTGTTCTATTGGAATAGGTTGCCCCGTATAACTGCTATTCCAACCCACAATATTAAACGTTGGATCAGCAGAATTAAGAGGCTGGGTATAGGTTTGCTCATAGAGAGTTTGCCAATACTCTACTTGCTCCTGCTGTAGTTGCTGGGCGATCGCAAATCCTTCTCCTTGACGCTCTGGATGCAGGGAGACATAAGCCGTCAATCGTTGATCTCCAGATGCTGCTGCATGTACCGTGGCGATCGCCCCTCTCACCAAAGGATGCTGCTGCAAAACCGCCTCAATCTCACCCAATTCCATCCGGAAGCCCCGAACCTTGACCTGTTCATCTGCTCGACCGATGAATGCTAAGGTGCCATCTGGTCGATAACGAACCAAATCTCCTGTTTTGTACAATCTTGCTGCTAGGCTAGCGCTAAATGGGCAAGGAATAAAGCGTTCAGCAGTTAACTCTGGTCGGTTGAGATATCCCCTAGCCACTCCGTCACCACCAATGTATAACTCACCAATCACGCCAATCGGCACAGGCTGTTGATGAGGATCTAAAACATAAACTTGGGTGTTCGCCACAGGACAACCAATTGGGGGCTTTTCGCTGCTGTCAGCTCTACCCGTGAGTTCGGCTACTGTCGCCCAAATCGTGGTTTCTGTAGGCCCATAGGCATTAAACAGCCGTCGTCCTCGTGCCCACTTGCTCACGATTTCACTACTACAAGCTTCTCCACCTGCAATCATCGTTTGCAACATCGGCAGATCACCTTCTGGCAACAGGGCCAAGACCGCAGGCGGCAAAATCGCAGCAGCAATACCCTGGGTTTGGATGAGTCGAACCAGTTCTACTCCAGGCGATCGCGCTGACTGGGGAACAATATGGAGTGAACCACCAGCGCCCCACGCCATCAGCATCTCAAAGATAGAAGCATCGAAGCTCCAAGCGCTAAATTGCAACACCCGACTACCAGGCGACAAATTGAAGCTCTGCTGCTGTGCCGTCACCACATTGCACAACCCACGATGCTCTACCATCACCCCTTTAGGCGTCCCGGTCGAGCCAGAAGTGTAGATCACATAAGCTAACTGATCGGCTGTCACAACACTAGCGGGGGCTGACTGCTTTTGCTGTGCAACCAACTCCCAATCTTGATCTAAACAAATCACTCGCACCGTCTGATCCTGGCCCTGACATAACAACTCTAAATGCGATCGCTGCGTCAGTAGAACCGAAACCTGAGCATCTTGCAACATAAACTGGAGGCGATCGCGGGGATACTCTGGATCGAGTGGCACATAAGCACCCCCCGCTTTCCATACGCCCAAGATGGCAATTAGGATATCGAGGGAGCGATCGACACAGATACCAACCAGGGTTTCTGGCCCCACTCCTACTTGCTGTAAATAATGCGCGAGTTGATTCGCTCGTTGATCTAATTCTTGATAGGTCAGTTGCTGATCGGCAAACCCAACTGCGTTCCCAAAGGGTGCGGAAACTGCGATCGCATCAGGTGTTTTGGCAGCTTGGGCAGCAAATAGGTGATGAATACAGGCATCTTTGCTGTACTCCACCTGAGTTTGATTCCATTCCACTAACAGTTGATGTTGTTCGGCGGCGCTAAGGATTGGCAACTCGGCTAACCGCTGCTTTGGATTGGCCACAATTCCCTCTAGCAGGGTTTGAAAATGCCCAATCATTCGCGTAATGGTGGCTAGCTCAAATAGCTCCGTACTGTAAGCCACAAAGCCACTCAACCCCTCCTTTGGGGTATCCCAGAGGCCACTCAGTCCCTGTGATTGCTCCCACAAATGGAACTCTAGATCAAACCGAGCAGTGCCAACATCTAGTTTCCAAGGAGATAACGTTAGCCCCGGAAGTTCTAGCGATGTCATTGGTGCATTCTGGAGCGCAAAGGCTACCTGAAATAACGGATTGCGACTCAAGTCCCGCTCTGGATGCAGTTCCTCAACCAACTTCTCAAACGGTACATCCTGATGAGCATAGGCGGCTAATGCCACTTCCCGCGATCGCTCCAGCAACTCCCAAAACGTCGGATTACCAGAGAGATCGGTGCGTAGGACTAAGCTGTTGACGAAGAAGCCAATCAACCCCTCAAGCTCGCTGCGGTTACGATTGGCAATGGGAGACCCTACCACCACATCGGTCTGCCCTGTATAGCGGAAAAGTAGAGTTTGAAACGCAGCCAAAAGGGTCATAAACAGCGTCGTGCCCGCTTGCTGACTCAGTTCCTCCAGAGCTTGAGTGAGTTGGGGAGATAATGCTAAGGGAGCGATCGCGCCTTTATAACTTTGGGTGGCTGGGCGGGGATGATCAACTGGAAGACTCAGCACTGGTAGATCCTGTAGCTGCTGCCGCCAGTAAGAGAGTTGCGACTCCAGCACTTCTCCCTGTAACCATTGCCGCTGCCAGTGAGCAAAGTCGGCATACTGAATTGGCAACTCTGGTAAAGGAGAAGAATGACCTTTGGCAAAGGCTGTATAGAGCATTCCTAGCTCTCGCATCAACACTCCCAGTGACCAGCCATCCGAAATAATATGGTGTAGATTGAGCAGTAGTAGATATTCTGTTGCCTCTAGCTGCAACAACTTCACCCGCAGCAAGGGACTGATCGTGAGATCAAAGGGACAATGCGCTTCCTCGGTCGCAATTTGTTGAATAGCCAACTCCTGTGCCGAGGGAGTCAGCGCTTGCAGATCGATCACTGGGATAGGTAGTGGCAAAGTAGGCGTGATCATCTGCGTGGGCTGTCCGTCTACTTTGGCAAAGCGAGTCCGTAGCGTTTCATGACGTTGCACCATTTCGGCAAAAGCTTGTTCCAGAGCCCTTAGATGCAAACTCCCACTCAGTCGCACTGCTGAGGGCATGTTGTAGAAGGGATTTTCTGGCACCAGTTGATCGAGAAACCATAATCGCTGTTGGGCAAAGGAGAGCGGTAAGGCTTGATCACGGGAAATTGGCTTTAGCTCAGGGGCAGCTTGATAGGTAGAGGCATGAGCTTGCTGGAACCAGTGCAGCAGTTCTGACTTGCGTTGGGCGATCGCGGCCCGTAATTCTGGGGTCAAGGCTCCTTCCGGGGCACTACAGCGGAGATTGGCTCCCTCTAACCAAACTTGAATATCTAATTGCCGCAGATAAGCTAAAAACTCCACCGTTATCAAAACTCCACCTCCTCACGTCCCACTGCTCCAGCACCAGAAACTTCCTGTCTCCGCCCAACCCAGCTTAGTGTTTCCAACTGTTTGGCTAAACCTGCGATCGTGGGAGCCTCAAACAAGCTACGCAACGGCACTTCAACTTGTAAAACATCCCGAATACGAGACATGAGTTGAGTGGCTAGCAGCGAGTGCCCTCCCAACTCAAAAAAGTTGTCATGAATTCCAACCTGCGGGAGTCCTAAAAGCCGCATCCAGATCGCCGCCAGCTTTTGTTCAATCTCCGTTTGTGGAGCTTGAGCCACAGTGATTCCAACTACCGACGCTAAACTTACAGGAGGCAACGCCCGCCGATCTACTTTACCGTTAGGAGTCAGCGGCAGAGTCTCCAAAACTGCGATCGCGATCGGAATCATATACTCTGGCAACTTCGCCTTCAAGAAACTCCGCAGCTCAGCAGTGGTAGGAGCGGGTTTCTGGCTAGGCACGATATAAGCCACCAAAGATCGACCGTCAGTGTCGGATGGTTGAAGAAAGGCGATCGCTGCCTGTACTTGCGAATGTTGCTGCAAAGCTACCTCAACTTCTCCCAACTCAATCCGAAAGCCTCGTAACTTCACCTGGTCATCTGTGCGACCCAGAAACTCAATGTTGCCATCTGGGTGGTAGCGAGCGAGATCTCCGGTTTTGTAGAGAGGGGTGAGGGAGGAAGGAGGAGGGAGGAAGGAGGAAGGATGAAGGAGGAAGGATGAGGGATGTATGCCTTTGGTGTTCCTGGAGGGTGGGAGGAAGGAGGAGGAAGAAATAAAATGCTCAGCGGTTAGTTTTGGTTGGTTAAGATATCCTTGTGCCAATCCGTCACCACCGATGTATAGTTCGCCTTTTGCCCCGACTGGGACAGGTTGTAACTGAGCATCAAGGATATAAAGTTGAGTATTGGCAACTGGGCGACCGATGGGGAGAGAGATGGCGGTTTCTGGCAGTTCCCGAATCTCGTACCAGGAGGCAAATGTGGTGCTTTCTGTCGGCCCGTAGACATGCAACAAGTGTTTTGGTGCGCCTGCTTGGAGTATTGTTCGTACCTGCGGCAAATCGGCCACTTCTCCACCAAATAATAGATACCGCAATTGGTGAAAAGCAGTCGGAGCTTCACGGGCGATTTGGTTGAATAAGGCCGTAGTCAAAAATAGAATGTCAATCTGCTGTTGGAGTAGAGCGGTGGCAAATTTTGACGGAGACAAAGAGACTTCCCGCTCAATCCCAATCAGTTCAGCCCCATTCAGGAGGGCTCCCCAAATCTCGAAAGTAGCAGCATCAAAAGAGACATTAGAGACTTGAGCCACGCGATCGCCAGGATAAATCTGAATATAGTTAGTATCGCGGACCAACCGATTCACCGCCCGATGCGGCACAGCTACGCCCTTGGGTTGTCCTGTGGAGCCAGAGGTATAAACCACATACGCCAAATCTTCAGCCGTAATTTGGCTAGGGAGATTCTCTTCACTCGCTTGAGCGATCGCTGACCATACCTGATCTAGGCAAATCACCTGAGCGGAGCAATCCTGAAACTGCTCGCGATATGATGTCTGCGTAAGTAGCACCGAAATTTGGGCATCCTCTACCATGAAGCGGAGCCGCTCCGGGGGATATGTCGGGTCTAAAGGCACATAGGCTCCACCTACCTTAAGAATACCGAGGAGAGCTGCCACCATTTCAGAGGAGCGATCGAGACAGACACCTACCAACGTTTTCGCTCCAACCCCCAGATTTTGTAGATAGTGTGCTAACTGATTGCTGCCTTGGTTTAAGGCTTGATAGGTAAACTGTTTGTCACCAAATTGCACCGCGATCGCATCTGGTAAGTTCTCGACTTGGGCTTCAAAGAGTTGATGGATGCACTGGGATTTGGGATAGTCTGTATCCGTCTGATTCCAATCAATTAATATCTGTTGTTGTTCAGCCGCAGCCAGTACAGGTAAATCTGCCAAGCGTTGATGCGGGTTGGCGACAATGGCCTCCAAGAGCGTTTGCAGCGATCGCATGAACCGAGCAATGGTTTCTGGCTGAAACAGATCGGTGTTGTAGACCACCACCCCTCGCAGACCTGTGGAGTTTTGCCAGCCTTGCCCCCACAAGCCCCGAAAATTCTCACCACATTCCCACAGATACAGCTCCAAATCAAACCGACTGTTTTTGGTGTCAAACTCAATGGCGTTCAGTGTCAATCCTGGCAATTCTAGCTGCGTCATCGGCGCATTTTGCAGCGCAAATACCACTTGAAATAGGGGATTGTAGCTAGGGTTGCGGATCGGCTGCAATTCCTCGACTAACTTCTCAAACGGCACATCTTGATGGGCATAAGCTGCTAGAGTTGTGTGGCGCGATCGCTCCAGTAGTTCCACAAAGGTAGGATTGCCAGATAGATCTCCGCGCAGCACTAAACTATTAGCGAAAAACCCAATTAAGTTCTCCAGCTCACTGCGGTTGCGATTGGCAATTGGTGAACCGATCGCAATATCCGTCTGACCTGTGTAGCGATAGAGCAATGTCTGAAACGCTGCCAACAAGCTCATAAAAAGAGTATTACCCGTGTCCTGACTCAGAGCATTGAGAGCTTCAGCTAAGCTTTGAGGCAGTTCTACTTGATGGAGCGCACCTCGGTAAGTAGGCAGCTTGGTGCGGGGGCGATCGGTTGGGAGATCCAGCACAGGGAGATTTCGCAACTGTTGTCGCCAGTAAGCCAGTTGAGATTCTAAAACTCCTCCCTGCAACCATTCCCGCTGCCAATGAGCAAAATCGGCATATTGAATCGGCAACTCTGGCAAAGGAGAAGATTGGTCTGTACTAAAAGCGGTATACAAAGCTCCTATTTCTCGAATCAAGATGCCACTGGACCATTCATCAAAAACAATGTGATGTAGATTGAGCAAAAGGATATGTTCTGACGGGTCTAGGCGAAATAACATCAACTGGATCAACGGTCCTTGGGACAGGCTGAAAGGTCGCTGCATTTCTGTACGAATCATTCTCTGCGCTTCTGCATACCGCTCTGCAACCAGACAATGCTGAAGATCTATCACAGGCAAGGAAATACTAAGGCAAGGAGCGATCGCCTGAGCGGGTTCTCCCTCACTCACGACAAAGGCAGTCCGCAAAATCTCATGGCGACACACCAACTCATTAAAGCTCTGCTCCAAAGCCGCTACATTCAGCTCACCGGTCAGGCGAAAGACCGTCGGCACATTATAGAGGCAGGTATTAGGGACAAGCTGCTCCAGAAACCACAGCCGTTGTTGGGCAAAGGATGTCGGAAAGACAAAAACTTCTTCCTCAGAAACATTGCCAACTGGGTTTTCGATCACCATGCCAACTGTACCGAATCACTTGTACCGAATTGCTTGGACTGAATTACTGGCCTTTCCCTTTTAGTTCGTTCAAACTAACAAGTAAATCTCTCTCTGGGCAGAGCTTAATCTAGATCTAGTAACCATGTTTATCCGTCAATATCAAATAGCCGATGCTGAGGCGATCGCGGCAATTTACCAAAACTCTGTGCTTGGCATTGGTGCCACGGCCTATAATCCTGAGCAAATAGCTGCCTGGTCTGCCTATCCGGACAACCTTGAGGAATTCAGGCGATCGCTCCAGCAAGGTCTGACCCTGGTGGCTGTAGCAGATGAGCAATTAGTCGCTTTCGGGCAATTAAATCCGCTCGATCATATCGCTTTTCTCTACACAGCCAGCCCAGCGGCGCGACAAGGATATGCCACGGAGATTTACCAACAATTAGAAACTTACGCAATACAGCAAGGGATAGAACATCTACACACCGAAGCCAGTCGCATCTCCAAGTTTTTCTTCTTGAAAATGGGATATCACATCACAGAAACCGAAGTTGTTACCCGTAAAGGCGTAGAGCTGGAGCGCTTCAAAATGGCCAAGCTCATGCGCCACTAATCACCCAAAACCGCGATCGCACAAAAAATGCCCCCGGTGGAGGCATGGATCTGAGAGGAGGAGCCAAACTAGGTTGCTAATTAGCGCTGAGTTTGAGCTTCTTGGGTTTTCACTTCCTCAGGTGAAACTGTTTGGGGTTCATGGCCTCTGAGGGGCACCTCAGGTGTAGAAATCTGCACAGTTTCCTCAGCGACTGGCGTCCAATCCGTGTGGAAGACTCCGGGCTTGTCAGTTCGCAAGTAGGTATGGGCACCAAAGTAATCGCGTTGGGCCTGAGTCAGGTTTTGCGGCAGGCGATCGCGACGGTAGCTGTCGAAGTAATCGAGCGAAGCACTAAAAGCAGGCACGGGAATGCCCAATCTGGCAGCTTGAATCACCACTTCACGCCAAGCGTCTTGTCGATCCAGAATGCTTTGCTTAAATTCTGGAGCTAGCAGCAAATTAGGTAAGCTAGGGTTCTCATCAAAGGCTTGCTTAATCTTATTCAAGAAGCGCGCCCGAATGATGCAACCGCCTTTCCAAATCCGAGCAATTTCGCCTAGATTCAAGCCGTAGTTGAAATCCCTGGAGGCAATGCTCAACAACTCCATGCCTTGAGCATAGGAGCAAATTTTGGAGCAGTATAAGGCATCGCGAACTTTGTTGATGAAGTCCTGGGTATCGCCTTCATACTTACCCGTAGGCCCTGTCAACACCTTAGAAGCAGCCACCCGGTCTTCCTTTTGCGAAGAGGTAATCCGGGCATTGACGGCAGCAATCATGGTAGGGATAGAAACACCTAGCTCCAAAGCACTAGCAACCGTCCAACGCCCTGTCCCCTTCTGGGCAGCGGCATCTAGAACCACATCCACCAGGGCTTTGCCTGTATCGGGGTCAATTTTTCTGAAGATGTCGGCTGTGATTTCGATTAAATAGGAATCGAGTTCCTCAGTGGTATTCCACTCGGCAAACACTTCATGTAGTTGCTTGTGATCCAAGCCTAAGGTGTTCTTCAGCAAGTCATAGGCTTCTGCAATCAACTGCATATCGCCGTACTCAATGCCGTTATGCACCATCTTGACGTAGTGCCCTGCGCCACCAGGGCCAATATAGGTGACACAAGGGCCATCATCTACTTGCGCCGCAATCTTGGTCCAAATGGGAGCGAGTTCATCATAGGCAGCTTTGGAGCTACCTGGCATCAAGCTGGGGCCATTCAGGGCTCCTTCTTCGCCACCGCTGACTCCCATGCCGACAAAATGTAACCCGGAAGGTTCTAATTCCTTGGTGCGCCGCTCCGTATCTTCATAGAAGGAGTTGCCACCATCAATAATGATGTCACCAGGCTCTAGCAGGGGTCTCAACTGATTAATCACAGCATCGACCGGAGCCCCCGCTTTCACCATAATTAAAATTTTTCGAGGCCGTTCCAGGGCAGCCACAAAGTCTTCAATCGAGTAGGCAGCTTTGACTTGCTTACCTTGCGCCCGTTTTGCCATGAAGACATCGGTTTTGTCTGGGGTTCGGTTGTAGACGGCAATCGGGAAACCATTACGTTCAACGTTCAGGGCTAGGTTCTCACCCATAACCGCTAAACCAATGAGACCAAAGCTCTGCTGGGTCATAACACTCTCTACCAACTCTGCATGTATAAGGGCCTGTCGATTCCCTTTCAGGGTAGCCCGATCCCTTTAGGTTGGATTGGAAGAAGAAGTTAAGAGCTGGCTCAAAAGTTAGAGAGAAAGAGGAATTCGGGTCGTCCGGAAGCAAGAAATTTAGGTTTTAACCCTGATCGAGAGCCCATTAAGCTTAGATAATCACTAAAAATTGTTACGTTCGTGCGATCGCCTTGCTGCTCGTATAGCTAGCTCCAAAGGGTCATTCAGCCTTCCCACCTACTTCAGAGGTATGTCAGAGACAATAGACATTAAGGCAGTAGATTGATTAGTAGTTGTCAGATTCGGTAGGGAGTGCACGATGCTTGCATACATCCTGGCATTGGCTGTCGCGCTTGGCAGCTTTGCCCTTTATATGGCCGCGTTCTTCTTTCCAGAAGTCCATCGCAAAAGCGATTTTATCTGGAGCGGCATTGCTTTGTTTTATGCCCTAGTGCTGTGGGTCTGTGCGGGACGGATTACCGGGGGTGTCCTACTGGGTCAGACGGCAAGCGTCGCCCTCCTCGGTTGGTTTGGTTGGCAAACTCTAAAAATGCGCTGGGATCTCACCCCCCCTGAGCAAAAAACTCAACTGCCTGCCCAGGCAACGCCAGCAGCTCTGCGTGGCACCACTCAGCAGGTTCGCGAAAAACTGATCGGCTTGTCTTCCTCAGACGGCGTGACGCAACTCAAAGATCAAGCAACCCGTCTCTTCAACAACGTGAAAGACCGGACGCAGGGAAGTTTGGGCTCTGGGCAATCAGCGGGCGCAACGGCCTCTTCTGGATCTGCGGTGCCGACAGAAGTCGTGCCGGAACCTACACCTCGTGGCAGTCAATCGGCTCAAACTTCTAGCAGTGCCAAGTCAACCGGAGCTTCTAACCCCCTAGCCTCAGTGTCAGGGTTGGTTAATACGGTAAAGGAGGCGATCGCCCAAGTGGGACAAATCGGCAAAAAGAAACCCAGCCGACCCATGATGGAGCTAAATCATCCGCCTAAATCTGGTTCTGGAGCGGATACTGATATTAGCGATGAGCTTGCCGACGAAATGGCTGATCCCACGGCCACAGCTGCAACGCCAACGCCAGCGAACCAAACAACTCCCCAAACAACTTCATTGAGTGATGATGAGCCGACTCTACTGCTAGAGTCACCAGGCCCAAGCATTACAGAAAGCTCAGCGACCCCTGAGATCACTAATCCTGCGACCACTAATCCTGAGATCACTAATGCAGAACTGCTAAGTGTTAGCGAGGAAGAACAACTGCTCAACAACGCCGCAGAAGTGGCTCCAGAAGCTCTAGATCAGATAGTGGTACCGACTGCTTTCGCCCCTTCTGGTGACGTAGCCGCAGCGATCCCAGAAGATGAAGCCACTCCAGAAGCAGTGGAACAGGCGACTACAGGCGATCAAGTGGTGGAAAACCCGCTCGGCGATCCCTTTGTGCCCGCCGAAGCGATCGCAGTAGATGCAGCTGAAATTGACTTAGCTCCACCTGCCGAACCCATTGGCCCCGGTGACCCCATTGAGCGCCAACAAGAAGCGGTAGACCTCAATGCCCCTCCGATTGAACCTGCAACATTTACGCTGGTTGAGCCTGAGGCGGTAGAGGAAGCGATCGCAGCGTCCGAAGAGGCATCGGAGGACACTCCGGAGTTAAAAGCGCCCAATCCATTCTTTGAGGACAAAAATCAGAACTCATCTGAAAATCCTGAAAACTAAACTTGAAGCATAGGGAGCTTGTCAAGGATAATGGTCGAAGCAAGACTTGACCTTTATCCTTCGTTGGCTTCCGACTGTGACAGAATCAGGAACTTATAAAAACACCGTCAATCTGCCCAAAACCAACTTTGACATGCGCGCCAATGCTGTCAAACGCGAACCAGAGCTGCAGCAGTTTTGGGCAGAACACCAGATTTATGAGCACCTGTCGCAGAACAATCCAGGTGAGCTGTTTATTCTGCATGATGGGCCTCCTTACGCCAATGGTTCGCTACACATTGGTCACGCCCTCAACAAGATTCTGAAGGATATTATCAATAAGTTTCAACTGCTTCAGGGGCGTAAAGTTCGCTACGTTCCCGGTTGGGATTGTCATGGTTTGCCGATTGAACTGAAAGTTCTGCAAAACATGAAACCGGAGGAACGGCAAAAGCTAACGCCCTTAGATCTGCGCCACAAAGCCAGAGATTTTGCGATCGCCACCGTAGATGACCAGCGGCAATCCTTCAAGCGCTACGGCATCTGGGGCGATTGGGATCATCCGTATTTGACCCTCACACCTGCTTATGAAGCGGCTCAGATTGGGGTGTTTGGGCAAATGGTGCTAAAAGGCCACATCTACCGGGGTCGCAAACCTGTTTATTGGAGTCCCAGTTCCAAAACAGCGCTAGCAGAAGCAGAACTGGAATATCCCGAAGGCCACACCTCCCGCAGCTTGTACGCCGCCTTCCCCATGACGGGATTGTCTGACACTGCTAAGGAAGCCTTTGGCCCCTACCTGCCAGACTTGAAAGTGGCAATCTGGACCACCACGCCTTGGACGATCCCCGCGAACATGGCCGTGAGTGTCAATCCACAGCTAAACTATGCGGTGGTAGAAGTGGGCGCAGATGCCCAAGTTGCTGACACAAAGTACTTAATTGTCGCTGCCGAATTAGTAGAGCGCCTTTCAGAAGTATTAGGCACAACGCTTACTGTCAAAGCCACCCTCAAAGGCCAAGCCCTAGAGCATTCCACCTATCGCCATCCCTTGTTCGATCGCGAAAGCCCAATTGTCGTCGGTGGCGATTACGTCACGACCGAATCTGGTACAGGCTTGGTTCACACCGCCCCCGGTCATGGTCAAGACGACTATCAAGTCGGTTTACGCTATGGCTTGCCCATCTTTGCACCCGTAGACGACAACGGCGACTTCACCGAAGAAGCAGGCCCATTTGCAGGCTTAAACGTCCTCGGCCCTGGCAACCAAGCCGTAATTGATGCGCTGCAAGCCGCAGGCTCACTCCTCAAAGAAGAACCTTACGTCCACAAGTACCCGTACGACTGGCGCACCAAAAAGCCAACCATCTTCCGGGCCACTGAACAGTGGTTTGCTTCGGTGTCTGGGTTCCGGGAAGCAGCTCTAGAAGCGATCGCCTCTGTTCAGTGGATTCCAGCCCAAGGCGAAAACCGCATCACCTCAATGGTGGCGGAGCGATCGGATTGGTGTATCTCCCGTCAACGCAATTGGGGTGTGCCGATCCCCGTGTTCTACGACGAAGCCAACAGAGAACCTTTGCTCACCGAAGAAACGATCGCCTACGTCCAAGCCATCTTTGCCGAGAAAGGCTCCGATGCTTGGTGGGAACTCCCGGTCGAGGAATTGCTGCCAGAAACCTACCGCAACAACGGTCGCAGCTACCGCAAAGGCACCGACACAATGGACGTGTGGTTCGACTCTGGCTCCTCCTGGGCCGCTGTAGCCAAGCAACGCGAGGAACTATGCTACCCCGCCAATATGTACCTGGAAGGCTCCGATCAACACCGGGGTTGGTTCCAATCCAGCTTGCTTACCAGTGTCGCCGCGAATGGTGTCGCCCCCTACAACACCGTCTTGACCCACGGCTTTGTTTTGGACGAGCAAGGTCGCAAGATGAGTAAGTGGATGGGCAACGTCGTAGACCCACTGACCGTGATCAACGGCGGCAAGAACCAAAAAGAAGAACCACCCTACGGCTCCGATGTGTTGCGGTTGTGGGTGTCGTCCGTGGATTACTCCTCCGACGTGCTGATCGGCAAAAGCATCCTGAAGCAAATGTCGGATGTGTATCGCAAGATCCGCAACACTGCCCGCTTCCTGATCGGCAACCTGCACGACTTCGATCCCGCCAAAGATTCAGTGGCCTACGAAGACTTACCAGAACTCGATCGCTACATGCTGCATCGCTCCTGCGAAGTCTTCAACGAAATCACCGAAGCCTTCAAGAGCTTCCAGTTCTTCCGCTTCTTCCAGACGGTGCAAAACTTCTGCGTCGTCGATTTGTCTAACTTCTACCTAGACATCGCCAAAGACCGCCTCTACATCAGCGCCCCCGATGCCCTCCGTCGTCGCAGTTGCCAAACTGTGCTGCGGATCATCCTAGAGAACTTGGCCAGAGCGATCGCCCCCGTCCTCTCCCACATGGCCGAAGACATCTGGCAATTCCTGCCCTATGCCACCCCGTACAAATCGGTATTTGAAGCAGGTTGGGTACATCTCGAAGGTCGCTGGGAAGTAGAAGCCCTAGCAAAATCCTGGCCTGCCCTGCGGCAAATCCGGGCTGAAGTCAACCGAGTGCTAGAGAAAGCTCGTGCCGAAAAAATGGTCGGTTCCTCCCTAGAAGCCAAGCTACTGCTCTACGTGCCCGACTTAGAGCTGCGCCAACAGCTACAAACCATGAACCCAGCCACCAGCCTCAACGGCAACGGCGTAGACGAACTGCGTTACCTGTTCATTGTCTCCCAGGTAGAACTGCTCGACTCCCCCTCCGCCCTCGAAGGCTTGCAGTACAGCTCCCAGTCCGACGCGCTAGGTATTGGTGTGGTGAAAGCCGATGGCGAAAAATGCGATCGCTGCTGGAACTACTCCACCCACGTCGGCGAGTCAGAAGCTCATGCATTGCTGTGTGAGCGGTGTGAACCTGCTTTAGAAGGCCAGTTTTAGATTGACCTAACCCCCTAGCCCCCTTCCCTAGTAGGGAAGGGGGAACTGAGCCGTAAATAAAAATTGAGCTACTTCTTGCTCCCCTCGCCTCGTAGGAGAGGGGCTGGGGGAGAGGTTCTTTGTGAGCGATCGCCCATAGTTCTATCTCCCAGAAGATAACGTCTGATGGGCCTACAAGCCATAGTGGTGAAGTAAAGCCTCAAGATCCTGAACTAGAAATGACTGATATTGGATTCACCCATGTGGCGCTGCCCGTCACCGACCTTGACGCCACGATCGCCTTCTATGCGAAATACGCCAACATGGAAGCCGTACATCGACGCACCGACCCCAAAACTGGGGAAAAAGTCGCTTGGCTCACCGACCACACGCGACCCTTCGTCATTGTGTTGCTGCAAGAACCCAACGTCGAGCACAAACTTTTACCCCCCGCTCACCTGGGAGTTGCTTGCGAAAGCCGAGAAGAAGTCGATCGACTGTGTGAGTTAGCGCGACAAGACGGATGCCTCAACAATGGCCCCGCCGATGCTGGTGCGCCCATTGGTTATTGGGCATTTGTGGAGAGCCCAGACGGCCACATTTTAGAACTCACCTACGGGCAAGAAGTAGCCCTCAAGGTGCAAGAAACCGCTAAAGAAAAGCAACCCGCCGAAAGTTCGGTTTAGCTGATCCCCCCTAGCCCCCCTTAATAAGGGGGGAAATTTGGATTAAAACTTATTCCATATCTGCGAGAGCGAATTTGTTGGGTTTCTGGTCGATGCGAGCGGCAACGGTGAGTTTTTGCAGAAATTCTTGAGCTAGTCCTGCAAAAGCTTTAGCACCCGATGAGCCAGGATTGCTGAGTACCACAGGTGTGAATGAGTCAACAGCCTTGGAGACATTCACATCCACAGGAATCCGAGTTTTGAAGATTTTGGCTTCACTATAGTCTTCGTTCACCCGCTTCATGACTTGGCTGTAATAGCGACCCGTGAGCAAGTTGCCAGAGAGCATAAAAGTAATGCCCAGCAGTTGAATCTTGACTGGTGCACCTTCTTTATGAGTCTCTCGTAGTTTGGCAATGCGGCGTTCGAGCAGTTGAATCCCGATCAGAGAGAGTGGTTCGGGTTTGGCAGGCAAGACGTAGAAATCACTGGCTAAGAGAGCGCTTCGAGTCAAAAGATTGTAACCAGGAGCGCAGTCGAGAATGATGAAATCGTAATCTTTAAGAACAGGTTGCAGAATACTTGAAATTAGTCCTTTTTCAAAGTTATTCCAAACTTGTTCAAAGTTTTTGGTACTGTCTTTTGTAGCTTTTTCAAACAGCATTTCGGAGACTAAAAATTCATCGTATAAATCGATATCTCCGGGCAATAGATCCAACCCTTTGACATTACACATGTAGGCTTGGATAGCTTCGGGGATAAGATTAGGCAATTGTTTGTCGCTATAAATAGCGCGATGCACTAAATGCCTCAGGGTGCGCTTGTTGTTACGGAGTTTGGCGAAGTCACCAGGGGCCATGAGACTGAGGGTGGCGCTGATTTGGGTGTCGAGATCGACAATTAAAACTCGCTTGCCATGATTTTTGGCCAGGGCAGTGGCTAAGTTGATGGTGAGGGTCGTTTTGCCAACGCCACCTTTCATGTTTGCAGTTGCGATGATAAATCCCATTCGTTGCGTCCTCTCAAGGGTGATGCATGACCCAGCCAGGGTGGGCTAGGGGGTTAGGCACCTACGACATAACATGCAGTCCAGATCATAAGCGTAGTGGCACCAAACTTTAAACTTTATTCAGGGGGAATCTTTGGGGTGGCGATCGCCACTCTGGCCCCTAAGAATAACTCGATAGCTGGCGCTTTTACCTGATTCTGAAGTCGCTAGAAACTGCATCTTAGCGTAATGGGGATCGGGTGGGTATCCGCACTCTCGCTAGTTCTCTCATTTCTGAAAATACTGTAAACTTTCCTTAAGAGAGCAAGGAGCGATCGCTGTGGCGACTGGTGGATTTGGTAAGGCAGAAACCCCAAAAAAGTCTGTTTCTAAGAAGGCAGTCAAGCGGACTGAAGCTTCGAAGCAGTACGACAAGATGAAAACTGATGGGGTGCCTGAGTTCAATATCTATATGCGAATTCAGGGTAAGAAGCAGTGGTATCCGGTCGGCTCGATCGCGGTGAAGCGAAGCAGCCAAATCAATATGGCGATCTACGACAGCGAGAAAGATTTACGCGAAGGTGCCTTCCGCCTATTCCCCATCCTCCGCAAAAACCAAGCCAATTTAGAATACGGCTATCGCTTGAAGGAATTTAGCGACGAACCCATCCAAGTTGCCGTGAAGCCTGAGCAAGCAGTTGCCAATGCGTTCCAATCTGCGATCGCCAACGTCACCAACCGCGTCACCTCTCTCTTCAAGCGCAGCTAGTTCCAAATGCTAAGCTTTTGATCAAGATTTTATGCAAGAACTGAATAGTTAGATATTCAAGACTTTGCAGTAGCGTAAGCAGGAGGCGTGTTTTACCTCCTGCTTATTTTTGTCTAATTTCTTTAACTTTTGTTAGAAGTTACTCTAAATTAAGCTTTAAGGTGTGCCTATTTCAAAACTGATAGCTAAACTCATACAAGCCACTCAAATTTGCTGGTTGCATGAATTCCTCATCCAGTCTGAATTCACTAAACTTTTTGCATTCAATTACTCCTTACAGTAGTGAATCGGACGTAGAACACAAAGTTATCATCCCGCTTCTACAAACTCTTGGCTATAGTGGTTCTGATTGGCGAACCCAAGCTCCAATTGGCAAAAGCAAGCTAGATTTTCTAGTGCAACCTCAGAATCTACCAGTAATCTCTTCACCTTATTTAGTAATTGAAGTCAAAGCCCCAAGCAAGGACATTACAAAGAGTGTCTGGCAAATAAATAACTACTTACGAGAATCAAAAGCCATATTTGGTTTATTAACCAATGGTTGTTTCTTTAGAATATTCTACAACTACGAAGGAGAAATTGTAGTAGTTGCAAACTATGAAAAAAACACTCTACCCCAAGAATTCAAATTCTTTCACAAGATACTTTGCAAAACGACTTGCTTAAACCTTAATCGTGTCATTCACAAAAGTCAGGAAAAAATCTATTTTCAGCTTGCTAATCGCATTGCAGAGGAACTAGATAATCAAGACATGCTTAGAATCTTTAAGAAAAAACAAAAACTTGAGCCTCAAGTTGATAAAGAAGAAGCCAATTCAGCACCCAAAGGACATAAATGTATGATTATTACGGTTTTTAACAATAAGGGTGGAGTTGGTAAAACTACTACAACTATTAATCTTGCAGCGGCTCTCAGCAAACTTGGAAAAAAAGTTCTTTTAATTGATATTGATGCTCAAGCCAATCTAACGATGGGGTTGGGAATTGATCCCTTATCAGATGTTGAACAGCAGGGCAAAAAGGATATTACTCACTTATTAACTGAGGCAAGAACCCTTCTTCCAGATACTATTATTCGCAAGCAGTGGAAGGATATTGAGTTAAATTTAGTCCCGTCGCATATCCGATTAAGTTATATGGAGCCCACTTTAATTCAAACCGTAGATATCGATAGAGTACTGACTAGAAAACTGAAGAACTATAAGCAAGAGTACGATTTTATTTTTATTGATCCACCACCATCCTTCGGTAAAGTCAATACCATTTCATTGATGGCAGCATCTGGTATTTTGATTCCTACTCAACTATCCCCCTATCCTGTCAGAGCATTAGAGTATGTAATTAGCAGAGCCCAAGAGGTAGAGCAGTCTAGAGACGAACCTCTACCCATTCTAGGCATTGCCGTGAGTATGTATGACCGAAGAGCAGCTTCTTTAAAGCAGGAAATGGCTAACAAGATCAAAAATCTACTTGCAAGTATTCCGGGAGGTGAGAGTATTAGTTTGTTTCCTGAAGAAACATGGATTCCCCAGCTCAAAATTGTTTCTTCAACTCCAGATAAGGGATATCCACTTTGCCATGCAGAGTTTGATGATTCCTTAGCACGCTCAGATAAAGAATCTGCACAAAGTGCTTTTGATTGTTATATGAATTTGGCTCAACATCTCGTTCAGATTACTCAGGAAAAGGAATAACCATGAACTCATCTGAACGCCAAAAGAATATCAAAAAATTTCTTAAGCCTCAGCCAATCAATCATGGTCAATTAGACACATTTCTGATTGCGGTCCCGATAACAAATTCTCATGTTTCTTCTGAGAGATTAGAGCTGTTAAAGGAAAACCTCAAGACTCAGGGTAGTAATTTATTGAATTTGGTTGTACGTCGTAGCGATGCCTACGAAGATGAAGAGTATGAAGTTGTTTATGGTGCAGATTGGTTAATTGCTGCCAAAGAACTTGAACTTGAAAAAGTTTGGGTCTGGGTTTTTGATATGGACGATGAACAAGCTGCTGCCACTAAGGAAGAAATGGAGCAGTTAGTAGGTAATTTAGAGACTAGATCAGAAAAGAAAGTCGAAGGTAAAACAGACCAATCTATTACTGAAATTCTCAATGAAAAACTTCAGCCTATTGTTTCAAGTATTAATAAACTAGCGTCTGCTCCTAGCGGTAATACAAGCAGCATTATAGTTGATAGGCTAGAACAAATAGATAGTAGAATTAATCGTTTATATTCTGCAATTGAGGGGCTAAGCCAGAAAATCGAAGAGCTTGCCCCACCCAAAATAAACTTACTTGAATCTACACAAGAAGAGATTGATGATGCTCTATTAGGAATTGGAGTCAGTGATAAACAAAGAAGGGCAGCTTTAAAGGCAATTGAGTACTGGAAAGCTTCGGACAGAATCCTCACTTGGAGTAATCTAAAACTTTCAACCAAAACCGATACAAAAGAAAAAATCAAAGACTTTGGTAGCAGTACTTACAACAAATTAAGACAAATAGGAAAAATATTCTAGATCGCCATCAGTCATGTTTAATCATGCGTTACGGCTGCGCCTAACACACGCTACGGGTTTGTTTGGGTTAATTGGGCGATCGCTCTAACTCCCCACTTTTTTCATCCTTCAAACTTAGCTAGAAGGTTGCACTTGGCGTACTTGTTCCGCGTAGTCCTTCGATCGCACTTGGCGGAATAAATTAAACGCAACTTGGCGCAGACTCTCTGGTAAGTAGGAGAGCACCAGACCTGCCTTAGCGCGGTTAGAGGTGCCGAGTACTTGATTCGCTTCTTGCAAAAGTTGGCGACCTTCCGCCGTATCACCCTTCTCAATTAACCTCAAAGCGAGATCTTGCTTCAAGCCTGCTGCTTTTCTGGTCCGCTGCCGTTCCAAATCACTCTCATCAAAGCGATAGCTGTTGAGGCAGAACAGTTTTGCTCGCAAGAAATGGATACTCTGGCGCAAGCTGTTTTGGCCGCCGTGCATGCGGTATTCCATCAAATACTCTGGCAGAAAGTAGCCCTGCTTCCCCGCGATCGCCAACCGCACCAACAAATCAAAATCCTCACAGCCATCCGCCTCAAAGCGCATGAAATCCACTTCATCCAAGCAAGCTTTGCGAAACAGCGTCGAACCCACCTGCAAGCTCTGGCGCAAAAAGGTTTCATGAACCAAGTTAGGGATCACACCTGCTGGCAACTTGTCTTTGCCCCACTTGGCCGCATTGGCCTGGGTTGCTGCCGCCTCACGCTCTCCGGCTGGATTAATAATCCAATGATTGGTGCAGACAAAATCCACATCCGGGTTCACATCTAAAACCGCCACAGTTTTTTCTAAGAATTCCGGCGTTAGTGCATCATCATCGTCAAACTTGATAAAGTACGTGCCAGCCGCCGCCTCAAACCCAGAGCGCATATTCTTACTGCGCTTAATATTGACCGGATGACGAATGTAACGAATCCGCGCATCGTCCCACTGACTCACCACCTCAGGAGTGGCATCGGTAGAGCCGTCGTCACAAATCAATAGTTCAAAATCTGTGTAAGTTTGATGAAGAACGCTATTGACTGCATAGGGGAGCAGATGGGCTCGGTTATAAGTAGGAATGCAAACACTAACTTTAGGCATTGGTTGATTACTAGAAAATGCTGTAACTGGGAATCGCCCCTCAAAACGTCTTAAATTTGCATCCCTAAATTGTCAAAACTTGGGTGAAGATTCAGTCCAAAAACTGCTACTTCGATATTGATGGTATCGCTCCGATTAAAATCTGGATCGAGCCTGCTATATGAATTTTATAAAGATCAGGGAATCTGTATAAAGATTCTAGAGAAAATCAAGCGATGGATAGCCCTCAGCCAGACACCTACTTGCCTCAGGTTTCCGTTGTCATTCCAATCTACAACGGCGAAACCGATTTACCCGAACTCTTGGCTTGCCTCCAGGCTCAAACCTACCCCAAAGAGCGAGTGGAATATCTCTTGGTCGATAATGCCAGCCAAGACCGCACTGCCAACATTTTGCAGCAAGCCGCTGAGTCCGCCCAGCGAGAAGGGTGGAACCTGCACCATCTCACCGAGGCCAAGATTCAAAGCGCCTATGCCGCTCGCAATACGGCCATTCGAGCGTCGTCCGGAGAAATTTTTGTCTTTACAGATGCCGACTGCCGCCCCCAAACCGATTGGTTAGAGCTGTTGATGCCACCCTTTACCAAAGCAGCCATTGGCCTAGTCGTGGGTGAGATTGTGGCCTTTCCTGGCACCACCCTGCTAGAGCGCTATGCCGATAGTCGCAATCTGCTGAGCCAAAAAGACACCCTTGCTCACCCCTTCTGTCCCTACGGCCAAACCGCTAACTTAGCGATTAGACGCCAAGCCCTAGAGCAAGTAGGATTATTTCGGCCCTACATGACCACTGGGGGTGATGCCGATATTTGCTGGCGCATCCAAAAACAAACGGATTGGCAGCTATATTTTGCCGAGCAGGCGATCGTGCAGCATCGGCATCGCGCTACTCTCAAAGACCTGAGAAGCCAATGGCAGCGCTATGGCCGCTCCAATCGCTACTTACACGAACTCTATGGCGTTGGCTTAACGCGGAAACACACCTGGCGCGAGTCGGTCTATCTGCTCAGCCGTTGGTTCCTCAAAGAACTGCCGCTCAAGACTGGCAAAACGCTCCTTGGCAAAGCTCCGGCGATCGATCTGATCAGTACTCCCATCGGGGTTTATTGCGCCAGAGCTAGAACAGCGGGCCAACAAGCAGCTCAGTTGTCTGAGCAAGCCACTGAAATTGACTGGTTATAGTTTTTCACCCGACTCCTATGAAAATTCTCGTGCTCTCCTGTAATACGTTCCCCTATCCCCCCAGTCGAGGAGCAGCGGAGGGCAGGACTTTTAATTTATTGAAATACCTGCATCAGCGCCATGAGGTAACGCTAGTAACTCAGCAGCAGCGCTGGACCACAGATGAGGATGTAGAAGCGCTGCGGCAATGGGTCAGCCATCTGATGGTTTTTCCAGGGGAGCAGTCCGCAGCCAAACCTGGAGTATTCCGTAAAGTGGGCCGCTTTGTCGAGTCTGTCGCCAAAACCACACCTCCGAACGTCCTGAATCGCTATTCTCCAGAAGTACAAGCTTGGGTGGATACCTTTGTTGGCGCTGGCAAATGTGACGCGATCGCCTGTGAGCACAGTGTCAATGAAGTCTACATCCGCCCAGAGTTCCGTCAATCAGTCCACACCATTGTTGATGTGCATAGCTCGGTCTATGGCTGGGTGCTGAACCATCTAGAGCATGGTGCTTCGGAAAATCCGTGGCGCGATCGCCTCTACTTACCTTTACTCTATCGCTACGAGAAACGTTACTGTGCCAAGTTCTCCAGTCTCGTCGCCACCACCGAAGACGATCGCCAAAAGCTAGCCGCCATTTCCCCAGGTTCGCCCATTACCGTCGTTTCTAACGGGGTGGACTTGGAGATGTTTCCCTATCGTCCCAGTGACCCAGGCGAACAACGCTTGGTGTTTGTGGGGGCGATGGACTCTTCCCACAACATTGATGCCGCCCGCTTCTTTGCTCTAGAGGTTTTTCCCCAGGTCAGACAGCGTTATCCAGAAGCCACCTTGAGCTTGGTGGGGGCACGTCCTGTTCCCGAAGTTTTAGCGCTCAAAGATGAGCCTGGTGTAATCGTCACAGGCAAAGTCCCCTCTATGGTGGAATACATGCACCAAGCAACGGTCTGTGTCGTGCCCCTACGGGTCGGCTTGGGGATTAAAACCAAAACTCTGGAATCAATGGCGGCGGGTGCCCCGATTGTGGCGAGCGATCGCGGCTTAGAAGGCTTGACCGTCGATGAACCTAATGTGCCCCTGCGAGCGTTGCGGGCTAATTCCGTAGCCGAATACGTCAGTGCCATTAGCCAGTTGTTTGAGAATCCTGCCTTACGGGTCGAATTATCTCAAAACGCGCGATCGATGATAGAAGCCGACTACACTTGGGAGCGGGCGGGTCAACTTTACGAACAAGCCTTACTGCGCGCTTAAAATTCTATAGATTTTGGCAAAAGCTCTTAAGATTCTGCTGAACGATCGAGAATTAGCTGTACAGTAAGTTCCAACTTGGCTGAGTCGGGGCAGTACGATCGCTTTATAAGAGACCTAACCCCCAGCCCCTTCCCTCCCAGGGAAGGGGAGCTTGAGGCTCCAACTCACTTCCAAGAAATTATGGATTAACCGGAAGAGGTTACTACATCTTGTATGGATCAGTACGCAGTCGGCTAAGCTGCAAACCCTGCGATCGCCAAAGATCTTTGATTGCTCACTGAAAGCTGGAATGGGAACTAAACCAGATAAGACTGCGCTCGAAACCCAGAAGAAATTCTTTCTACCCCGCAAGGTAGCGACCCCAAAACCAATCGCTAGTACTGACCTACCTAACGTTCCGCACCCTGCTCAACCACCTGCTAAGGCTCAGTCTCATGGTTGGCTCTCGGTGTTGGGGGCATTCCTGCTTTTGTGTGGTGCTGCGGGGCTAACCGTGGGGGGAGCCTGGGTGGCCATTCTATTGATCGTTGATCCAGATGCGATCGTCGGTTTAAATCAGTATCTACCCACTTGGACTCGCATTCCAGTTGCTAGCCAAGAGTCCTTCCAAACTCTTGCCGAAATCCGTACCAGTATTCGCCAATCTGGTCGCATTGCCGCCGAGCCTGTCTCCCTTGGCAAGGAAGTTAAGGGGACAAACCAGACTCCAAGCGCTACCGACCTTTTAATCCCTGTTTTAGCGCAGCGACCCCTCTGCCAAGCCACAAACACCTTAGGCTCCACCCAAAACAACTGTGAGCACATTGTAGAACTCAGAGTCTATCGACCCATGGCAGATGCCTGGCGGTACGCTAAGCAAGAGCAGTCCTATTGGTTAGCCAGTCAGATCGCCGTCGCAGGGCCAGAAGAATCCTTCGCGATCGCCCCGCTAGTGGATGCCAACTCCGAAAATCAAGGATCAGCGCGATCGCTCCCTCTGACAAAAATTCAGCGTTTTGAGGGCAAAGTTCCCACCTCAGGTGTTTGGCTGTTGTTGAGCGGGGAGATGGTGCGGGGAGACGATACCATTGCCTATGGCCGTGTGGCTCACTACAATCCCGCTCGAGACTATTTAGGTTGGATGCTGGAATGGACGAGTTCGACAGGACAAGTGCCTACTTGGAAAGCAATTACTAGCGGAGCCACTCCAGAGTTAGTAGTAGACCAAACCGTCGGCTTAGAACCCCAATTTCAGGTTTACCAAGTACAGCCACGACAATTTTTGCCTGACCCGATTCAATTAGAAGCTATTTCGCTCAGTGAACCAGCCTTTAATACTGAGACCTACAGCAAAATTATGACCCTAGCCCGGAGTGGCTTATGGTCTCCAGCTTTAGCCTGGTTTAAATCACTTCGACAAGCTAGTGAAGCTGATCCGGCGCTGTGGTCCAGTGCTGCTCAAGCTGAGATGGATTTTGTGCGGCTGCATGCGGAAGCGACCCAAGCCCAGGCAGAGAAGTCTTGGGCTAGCCCTAGCCAACAAGTACTCACAAATTTAATCGATGGTCGGTGGGCCAGAGCCTTATCCGTGTTTCAAGCGTCAGTGGATAACAGCCAGGAGGTCGCCTCTCTTTTAAAGGGAGATGCCGATCGCCTGTGGAATCGAGTCGAAGCAGCGCTTAAAGTTGATCCAGCTCAAACAGACGCTAAAGCTTGGGGCGCTTTAATTGTGGGGGCGAAAAAAGACAAAGCAGCGGCGATCGCTTGGTTAAAGAAACAACCCCAAACCAACCCAGCCGCGATCGCTCGCATCAGCAAACTCCTCGATCGCCTCGACCCCAACTTCTCAGATACCATTCCTCCTAGCACCCACCCCAGCCAAGTCGTCGGGACAGCGGAGCCGCGCAAGCAAATCAATCCAGCGGATTGGTGGCAACTGAAAAACTCAAGTTTGAAGCTGGAGCCTGGACAAATCTGGTACGAAGTGCAAGTGACTGGTTTTTACGATGGCAAGAGCTGGCGACGTTCTGACTTTTCTGACCTCAAATTCTCTAAAACAGACGGCGCAGAGCCATTGTGGAATTTGCTCGGCCTCACCACCGATCCACAAATACAAATCTTGGTCTGGACTGATACAGCTCAACAAGACACCATTTTCGCCACAGCCAAAGCTGTTCAACTTCAAGGCGGCACATTACGTATTCTGGCAGCTGGCGATCCGCTGCCTACCCCCGCTTCTGGGCAACCCCTACCCAAGCCTTTGGCCCTCACGAGTACAGCCTTGCAGTGGGCAACCCCCGCAGTTACAACTTTGGCAGACCTCAATCAACAGCAACCCAAGCTAGCCATTCCTATCTTGCAAGCGTTAGGAGCTGAGTTAGAGCAAAGCAATCAGTTACCAACCGGGGTTACGGCTACACCTACGAGCTTGCTCCAGCAAAGCGAAATTGGTAGCTGGCAAGTTCAACAAATTGATCTGACTGGCAATCAACAGCCTGAAGCGGTGTTTACCCTCGACCCAGCAACCCTCGCCAGCCTGCAACTTGACCAGCCAACCTCCCAGAAACCTAGCTCTGCGCGATCGCGAACCCTAATTATCTCGGATACGGGCACTGTGCTCTACAACGAGTTTGATGGGACTGCCCAACAGTCGTTGCTAGCGATCGCAGACTTAGGCGATGGCGGCATCCCTGCCCTTGTCATCGATGGCTCTACAGGCTACCGTCTCCAACGTTGGTCTACCAAGAAACAGCAATTTGAGTAGGGAGAACACCCTAGGAGCGATTAGTAAGTCCTTGCAATCGCACCTTGCAAGCTACGTATAGGGGAAATTGGTGATGCTCAGCGACTAACCAAGCTACCAGAATGAAGTGCACCGAGAAGGTCAAGCCAGTCCACAAGAAAGGGACAGAACTGGTGGGGCTATCCTCAAGGGGTGGAAACATATAAGAAGCCAGCCCCACTAAAGCGGATGGAAAGACCACCAAAATCAGCCCAATCAACCAAATTAGGATAGTTTGGTCAGCATTTCCCTGATGCATCGTTCGCCAAGTTTGCCCGTTCCAGCGCCAAGCTAAGGGATGGGAGTTATCCACCACATGAACCGATTGTTCAAGCAGGTTAGCCGTGAAGATATGGCGGCAAAAGTTACAAGCAAACGCATCCATCAAGGTCATCCCGGCAATCTCACCATGACGGCAGATAGGGCAGGTATAAACCTCTTGATAGTTCAAATTTCGGGAAAGAGTTGACTGAGGCGATCGCTTCATAGCACGCACACCTACCTAGAGACTGGGTTCAAGCAAAGCTCCTCCCCATTCTAGACATCAGAATTAGGTATAGTCTCCGCCTAGGCGCTTAGAACGCACGAGCAACCGTATTGCCCGCACTACCCACAGCTTTGACAATTTCAACTCCGTTTTGCTCTAGCACCACAATGGGTTGCTCACGGGTGCCCAGCTCAATTCGCTTAACTAAAATGCCACCCGCCAAGTACTCACCTTCACTGACATAGCGGCCAGTAGACTCTTGTGGCACTTTGATAATAGCGCTCACCTTCTGTCCAACTTGCACCACCCCTGTGACTTCTATTGTATCGGTCACGCTGGTAGGGGATACGGGAGCCACAGCAGAGAATGGGGGCGGCGGCGGTAAGGGAATGGTTGTGAAATCAGAGGAAGTAGGCTGCAATTGTGGTAGAGGAGCCGCCGCAATAACTGGAGCGGGAGCTGGCTGGCTTGGAGCTGGCTGAGGTGCGGCGGCTGTCACTACTCTAGGCACTGGGGCAACTTGGGGCACAGGTCTGCTAGCACTATTGGAATTAGCAGTACCCGGTACAACCACTGGCGAAGCGACGACAGCAGCAAAGGGGTCACGACGACCTGAAGCGATTTGCGGCAACCGCGCAGTTGCATTGGTAGGTTGCACTAAGCCTGGAACATGTACCGTTCTCGTCACAGGAACGGGGGGCACCACAGGTTTAGAAAAATTCTGTTGGGCGATCGGCTGAGGGGTAGCGGGTTGAGTAGAACTAGCAACCGATGGAGAAGCAGGAGTGGGATTTTGCTGAACCGTGCGATCGCCCCCAGCACAACCGACTAAGACTAGAGCCGTGGCCGTGAAACTTACCAGTTGCTGCAATTTGTTCATGCCCACTCCTTCACCAACATTGCTGAAATCTATGCAATCTGATTACACAGAATAGCCTTAATTCTAACGGCTGAAGCTCCCGTTAGATAAAAAAACGTAAATTTCAGCAGAACAACGATGACTATTGACCTTGGCGATAGTCGGTAAACGAGTGGTAGCAAGTCTCAGGGTGATACAAGTGGCACCGATTCGTAATCTCTTTCATCAATGCCCAAGAAAAGTTGCACTCCTGGTACAAGTGATCGCCCCAGTTTTGCTGCAAACTCCGATAAGCCATCCGTAAGTTGTAGGACGGAATCGCGGTGGAAATATGGTGCGGCACATGCACATTAATGTCATGGCAGAGAAACTCCACCCAACCGGGGTAATTGCAGTGCACCGTGCCAGAAAGCTGAGAATCAGCCGCATTCCATTGGTCTTCGGGATAAAACGCAATATCTGGCGCAGTATGATGCACGAGCGTGAAAGTGCTCATCCAAAAATGGTAGACCAACCAAGGCATCAGCCAAAACTTGACAAAGCCCCAAATTCCAGTTGTCGCAATTAGGGTCGGAAAGGCGATCGCGGCAAAAAGCAACACAACCGTCACAGACAACTTAACTTTGCGGTGATCCTTAGGTTGAAACTCTGCCAGAGTGAAGTGTATACCTGCCCAATGCACGATTGAAGCCACCCACCAGAAACGGCCCCGCAGCCCCTCATAGCCTTTTTGAAGCGAGCGTGGCAAGCTATCGTAGTACTCTGGCTGGAAGGGTTGCCAAGCGTTATCGATATCTAGCTTGTTGGTATGGGTGTGGTGGAAGTTATGGAGAATGCGCCAGCTGTGGAAGGGATAAATCAGCGGCATCATGAACAAGTGACCCACCAAATCATTTACCCAGCGCCGTTTGGCAAAAGAGCGATGGCCGCAGTCGTGCCCAATCACAAAAAAACCAGTTAGCGCTGTCCCGGTGAAAATCCAGAGCACAGGTAAGAGAAACCAAGGGGCAACCGCTAAACCCCAATAACCTAGAGCCACGATAGCGACGCTGAATAAGGCAGCAGACCACGCCTTGCGGCTATTTTTTTGAAAACATTCTTTCGGTAAGGTCTTCAAAATATCTTTTAGACGTAGAGCTGAAGCAGGTGCATCAAACTCTAAATTCTCAGGCTTTACTGTCGATACAGTCATAAAGAAACGAGCTTTCTCCAGTGAACAGTGATATCTGGGTTCACACTTAAAAACCTGCTAATGCAAGGTAGCAGGTTATGTTTTTTAAGTAGTTGCGTCGATTGATGTATAGAAAAACTTGGCAGCAGAAATGAGTGCTGCAAACTAGAGTGGGACTCTAGCTACAAGCCTCAGTAACCAGTCCTTTGTACCACAAGATCGAATTCAAATATTAAGTTTTTTACAGATAATGGTTCAATTTCTCATAATGAACCATCGGCAAGCCCGCAGCAGCTCCTCACCTCATTGAGCCTCATTCACTACAGTTCGTACACTACAGCTCGTAGCGATCGCAGGGCCAAGTCAGCTCATCTGTCACCACTGACTGAACTGAGGAGATCTAAAGTTAATGAGTTAATGTCCCTGCTCCCAACCTTGAAAGCAGGGGCTAAAGGACGAGAGGGCGCTGTAACTACCCTTTAGGAATGTTGGGCTGAGGCCAGTTCTGGGGTCAAACGTTGTTGCTTTAAAACTTGTAATTGTTGAAGTAAAGCGTCTGCCTCTGCTTGCAAGGTCAGAACTCTAACTTGGTGGTCAACCTGGTAAGCAGATTTTTTCATTGATTCCATTAAACGATTTCTGGCTTCCGAGACGGCTGGGTTACTACTGGCAGGTTCACCGGGTTCTAGACGGCTAGGAGCACTTGATGAGTTGGATGCACTTGTCGAGATCAGTAGTTGACTAGTCATTTTTGCTTACTCACACCATTTGATTATTTTACTGGATTAATGAGCTAAGGTGAAGGAATGTATCGATATTTGAGTTTGGCCCTTACAAGTTCAGGCCCAAGCTCAGGCGGGCACACTGAAAGTTTAGAGAAGTTTGCCGATCGCGATACACTAAGGTTTACTTCAATTTTTTTGGAACCCACATAGCTGACCACTGTGACTCTAAGCCTGTCCTCCGCTAATTCCTCTGTTGGATCTGCACCAAAGGCCGTAAGTTGGCCGGGTCTGATTGAAGCCTACCGACCCTATCTACCCGTTACCGACCAAACCCCTGTGGTAACGCTACATGAGGGCAATACTCCCCTCATCCCTGTCCCTGCGATCGCAGAGCAGATTGGTAGACAGGTGCGTGTGTTCGTAAAATATGACGGTCTTAACCCCACCGGAAGTTTCAAAGATCGCGGTATGACTTTGGCAATTTCCAAAGCCAAGGAAGCAGGGGCACAAGCTGTCATTTGTGCCAGTACGGGCAATACTTCCGCTGCTGCCGCCGCCTACGCCCGTCGGGGTGGAATGCGGGCCTTTGTGTTGATTCCAGAGGGTTATGTGGCTTTGGGCAAATTAGCTCAAGCTTTGCTGTATGGCGCTGAGGTGCTAGCAATTCAGGGCAACTTTGACCGAGCCTTAGAAATTGTGCGGGAAATGGCCGAAACTCACCCTGTGACTTTGGTGAACTCGGTTAACCCTTATCGCTTAGAAGGACAGAAAACTGCTGCCTTTGAAATTGTGGATGTCTTAGGTAACGCCCCCGACTGGCTCTGCATCCCAGTCGGAAATGCGGGTAATATCTCCGCTTACTGGATGGGCTTTTGCCAGTATCACCAAGAGGGTCGTTGCGATCGCCTACCCCGCATGATGGGTTTCCAAGCCGCAGGTGCTGCCCCTTTGATCTCCGGCATTCCGATTCAGCATCCCGAAACCCTAGCAACCGCCATCCGGATTGGCAATCCAGCTAACTGGGAAAAAGCGATCGCGGTCAAAGATGCCAGCCAAGGTGCTTTCAACCCAGTCACCGATGACGAAATTCTAGAAGCTTATCGTTTACTCGCTTCCCAAGAAGGAGTTTTCTGTGAACCTGCCAGTGCCGCATCGGTAGCAGGCATGTTGAAGGTCAAGGATCAAATTCCTACCGGAGCCACGGTCGTTTGTGTCCTCACAGGCAATGGCTTAAAAGATCCAGATTCAGCCATTAAACACAGCACCAATCAATTTAAACAGGGAATTGCGCCTGATTTAGCGGCGGTAGCTCAAGCGATGGGTTTCTAGCGGCCTCTCCACTTTCAGCCATTGTCGAAGCGCCAGCATTCGTGATACTGCTGGCGCTTTTGTCTATTTGCTGAATGGCTCTCTCTTTAGTGAGCAGGTCAATGGTATCGCCCAAGGCAGTGGTTAAGCTCTTACGAGTTTGAGCATGATTAGCCTGCTCTAGTTGTAACGCCTGGATTAATTGCTCCACCTCACTTTGTAGCCGCCCTTGTTCCTGTAGGAGCTGCACCAGTTTTTCACGCAGCTCAGCTGGAGATTGGATCTGGTCGATGACTTGAGCAATTTCTGTAGCCGAGCGGGACGAGTCCACTTCCAGAACAATGCCACCTCGCAACTGCTGAATTTCAATTTGCAAATCTGCGATCGCCTGTTGAGCCAGGTTCGCCTCGGTGCGCCGCTGTTGAGCTTCTGTTTCGTAGAGCCGACGCCAGTTAGTCGCACTGGTATAAGCCGCGTCTCGTTCTCGTTCTACTTCAGCTAATTGTTGTTGCAGTGCCTTAATTTCAGATAGCCACTGTCTAACATCTTGAGTCATCGGCCACGTTCCTTCCTGATTCCATCAAGTCAGGCTCCCAGCAGTATGTCCTAAAAACCTAGGATTTGAGTCACAATCCTGGGGGCAGGCAAAATAATAATCAACAGCAAGCCCAAAGTGAACAATCCCAGCAAATCTCGCCGATTGTCGAGTTCACTCACGTCGTTGAGTGCGGGGCCATCCACCACTGGCATAAAAAATAGCAGCACTGCCCAGAGAAAGAAATCCGGTTGCACTAGAGACAGTCCTAGCACCAATAGCCGCGTCACTTGCCCAATCAGGGCTCCGGTACGTTGCCCAAACATAGCATGCACCACATGACCGCCATCAAGCTGTCCCACAGGCATTAAGTTAAGCGCTGTCACAATTAAGCCCAAGCAGCCTGCGATCGCTACAGGATGCAGCTTAATAGCAGTTTCAGAAGTTAAGGCAGCACCCAAAGCCAATTTGCTTAAAAGTGCGAGCAAAAATGAGGTACTAGGATTCAACGCATTAAAGTTGAGGCCAAGTTGCTCCGTTGCAGGCACAGTTGTAGAGTGCATCAGTCCCCAAATCAAGATAGGCAGGGTGATAATCAACCCAGTCATAGGACCAGAAATGCCCAAATCAAACAAGGCTTTGCGATTGGGAATGGGCGATCGAATTTGAATGAACGCGCCAAACGTGCCCAAGAAGAAGGGAATTGGAATGAAATAGGGTAGCGTCGCCCGCACTTTATAGAAGCGAGCGGTCAAATAATGGCCCGACTCATGAATCCCCAAAATTGTCAGTAAAGCCAAGGCGTAGGGCAACCCTGCCGCAAATAATTGCGGTTCTGCAAACAATTGGGAGAGCGAAGTTACAGAAACTCCAGCAATTTCAATTCCCGCTAGGGTGGTCGTGAACAGAGTAGCGACCAGTAACCCCAACGCCAATCCAGGTCGAATTAAAGGCTCTTGCTTAGATTGATCGGCTTGCTGACTTTGGGGATTTGGCACTAGAGCAAAGAAGGGCTTGCCGTTTGCTCCTTCTTGCAGCATCACCAAGAAGCGATCGCCAAATTGAGCTTCAATATTGTCCCGAATCGTCTGATAAGCTGCGTCGGGTGTGGTGCGCAACTGACCACGACAAATCACTGCTTGAGGACGGTACTCAATGTTCTGAACATAGTAGACTGACCAAGGAAAGCAGCTTTGCAAACTTGCTTCTTCCTCTTTATTGATCGGCTTGACCACTGTTTGGGTTTCAACAACTGTTTTGTCAGCCACTAAGGAATGCTTTGTTTCCCCCAATCCAGGTTGGCTAGTCGTCTCAGAGGCATTGCTAGAAGATGAATTAGGAATGCGCCCTAGGCGAATGAGCAACCAATACAAGAGGGTACAAGTGACAAAAGGCCCGATCACTAAAATTGGCGGTGGCGGATTATTCTCACCGTAAACCAGTGTCCAGGTGCTCCAAATCAGAGCAGGAGTCATCATCACTAGCCACAAAATCCAGACGGGTGTCCGGGTAATGCTAGCGACATTGCGCTGCACAACCAAGTAGGTGATGAAGCCAAGCAAGAATACGAGTGAGAGCAACCAAAAAGTCATGCTATTAATCTCAATTGGTCTTTAGAGATGTCTTGAACAGTTCCACGACCAGTTAGCAACATTATCACCAGCCTGGTAGACATGTCTCGCGACCTGTTGTCAGCGTATTCTCAATTTACAAGAACTGCAAAATTTACAAGAACTACCACAAAAGCTCAACCACGACTATGCCAGAGCCACAAAGCTCCCTATCGAAGCAGCCTCGGGTTGTCTTGGATGGACAGCCTCCTTACACCCTGTATGCCTTCCCCCCCAACCGAGATACTTTGGGCGGTACTGCTTATTTTATTGTAGGAAATGATGCCAATATCCTGATCGATTGCCCCGCTTGGAATGAAGCCAATTTATTGTTCTTACAAGCTCAAGGTGGCGTCCGCTGGCTGTTTATCACGCATCGAGGTGGCATCAGCAAGCATGCGAGCGAAATCCAGGCTGCTTTGGGATGCGAAATTGTAGTTCAAGAACAAGAAGCCTATTTGCTGCCAGGCTTAAATCCAACTCAGTTTCATGAAACTTTTACGTTTTATTCAGAGGCTCAAGCTCTTTGGACACCGGGCCACTCTCCCGGCTCTGCCTGCTTTTACCATCCAGCCTATGGTGGGGTGCTGTTCTCTGGGCGGCACTTAATTCCTAGCGCTCAAGGGGAACCTGTCCCGTTACGGATTGCCAAAACTTTCCATTGGCCCCGTCAATTGCGGAGCATTCAACAACTGCTGGAGCAATTTACGCCCCAAACCCTCAATTTTATCTGTCCGGGAGCCAACACGGGTTTTTTGCGAGGCGATCGCGCCATTGCTCAAGCTTATGATCGCTTAGCCTGTCTAGATTTGGCTGCTTACGCTCAAGCCAAGCCCCTGCTTTAAGCCAAACTTAAGTTTTAGAGTTTGACTGCTAGCGATCGCCTCACAAAAATCCATAAAAAATGCACCCCTCCCTGTGGAAATCAGTGGAAAGGGTGCAAATCCTAGAGCGTTGTCAATTTCTGAGAATTCGTCAGTCTAAATCAGACCCAGCTTCCTTTGCGAGTCTATCTACCCACGCCCAGGTAGCGGAAACCAGCCCGCTCCAAGATTTCTTCTTCTAAGAAGTTACGACCGTCAATCATGACTGGGTTGTTCATCAACTTCGCCATCTTGGCATAGTCGAGCGTGCGGAACTGTTGCCAGTCGGTCACCAACACCAACGCATCACAACCATCTGCCAAGCGCTCAGGATCAGTCTCCACTAGCACGTTAGACAGACCATGACGCAAACCAGTTTGGGAAACAATCGGGTCGTAAGCCTTCACTTTGGTACCCAAGCGAGTTAGGTGCTCAATCAAGTCTAGAGCAGGCGCATCCCGCATATCGTCGGTATCGGGCTTGAATGTCAGACCCAACAAACCAACCGTTTTGCCCTTCAAAATTTTGAGCACTTGTTGCAATTTTTCCAGGGCAATCAAGCGTTGGCGCTGGTTGACGCTAACCGCAGCCTTGAGCAAGTGAGCTTCGTAGCCATAGTCATCAGCAGTATGAATCAGCGCTGAGACATCTTTGGGGAAGCAGGAACCACCCCAGCCAATCCCAGCTTGCAAGAACTTGCTACCAATCCGGGAGTCCAGACCAATGCCTTTCGCCACTTGCACCACATCTGCACCAACGCGATCGCAAATATTTGCAACTTCGTTGATAAAGCTAATTTTGGTAGCTAGAAAAGCGTTAGAGGCATACTTCACCATCTCTGCCGAGCTGATGTCTGTAGCAACCACTGGCACTGGGGGCAAAGACTTGTCTTCAGCAAATTGACGCTCTGTAATGGGGGTGTAGAGCTCCTGCATCATCGCGATCGCCTTAGAGCTGTTGCTGCCCAAGACAATGCGATCGGGATTGAAGGTATCGTACACAGCCGAACCTTCGCGCAAGAATTCAGGGTTGCTGACCACATCAAACTGAGCCCCGAGGCTTTCCTCAGTCACAGCACCGCCAGCTCCCACCAAAGCTTTCTGACGCTCAGCAATGCCATCCAGTACGATCATTCTGACCCAGTCACCTGAACCGATGGGTACGGTGGACTTATTCACAATCACCTTATAACCGCCGTTGAGATGGCTACCAATACCACGAGCCACTGCTTCCACATAGCGAGTGTCACTTTCACCAGTAGGCAACGGTGGCGTACCCACGGCAATGAAGAGGATTTCTCCGTGGGTAACACCCGCATCCAAGTCAGTGGTGAATTGAATCTTTCCACGCTGAATCGAAGACTGCATCAAGTCTGACAGCCCTGGTTCAAAAATGGGAGATTGACCAGCCTGCATCAGTTTGACTTTCTCTTCGTTGTTGTCAACGCAGATCACATCATGTCCAATGTGAGCCAAGCAGACTCCAGTTACTAGGCCAACGTATCCAGTACCAATGACACAAACGCGCATAGGGTGAGTCCTCGAAAAGGGGCAAATGAAAGGTCAGGAAATCGGAACGAGGCAGGGAACGCTCTAGAACGTCTTCAACATGGCAGGAGAACCAGTTACATCATCGACGGACGGATTACTATCCGGGTTTGGACTGGTAATCCGAGTCCGAAAATCTTCCACAGTTAACCGCAAGCCATCCTGCAAGGGAACGGTAGGCTGCCATCCCAGCCAAGTTTTAGCTTTAGTGATATCAGGCTTACGACGACGAGGATCGTCCTGAGGTAATGGTTCATACCGAATCGCGACATCTGGAGCCACCATTTGTTGCACGGCCTGAGCCAACTGCAAGATGGTGTACTCATCAGGGTTCCCCAAATTAACGGGACCAGTATGCTCACCGTTCATTAAACGAATAAACCCATCCACTAAATCTGAGACGTAGCAAAAGCTTCGGGTCTGAGAGCCATCTCCATAGACAGTTAGGGGATTGCCTCGCAAAGCTTGGACGACAAGATTGCTCACAACCCGACCGTCGTTTTCCAGCATTCTGGGGCCGTAGGTATTGAAGATTCGAGCCACGCGAATTTCAACATCATTTTGGCGATGGTAATCAAAAGCCAGAGTTTCTGCGACTCGCTTACCTTCGTCATAGCAGCTACGAATACCAATCGGGTTGACATTCCCCCGGTATTCCTCAGTTTGAGGATGCTGCTCTGGATCACCATAGACCTCCGAAGTAGAAGCGAGGAAGAATCTCGCTTTGACTCGTTTAGCCAAACCCAGCATATTCAGAGTACCCATCACATTGGTTTTGATGGTTTTGACTGGGTTGTACTGATAGTGCACTGGCGAGGCTGGACAGGCTAGGTGATAGATCTGGTCTACTTCTAGGGAGATAGGTTCGGTGATGTCATGGCGAATCAACTCGAAATAAGGGTGATTTAGCCATTTCAACAGATTCCGTTTATGTCCGGTATAGAAGTTATCGATGCAAAGAACTTCGTGTCCTTCCGTCATCAATCGATCTATCAGATGTGAACCGATAAATCCAGCACCACCGGTGACTAAAATTCTCATAATCTAGAGCTACAGATATTTGAAAAGAGCTGACTTATATTACAACCCAATCTTGAGTCAACTGGAAAACAGACAATGAAGGACGATTTAGGGTTTCTAGAATGTTTAGCCAGTCTTTAGGGTAAGAGCGGCCTTCTAAAGTAACCTGAGATTTTTGTCTTGTCTAACTCCGTCGTATTTGCACTGATTTGTCTAGAAAATTAACAGAAATTCTCGGCGAAGTCAGAACCAAAACTGTAGAATTCACCAAAACTTAATAGCAATGCTGCAATGATGAAAATTAGCCTAGGCTAAAACTGACTTTCACTAAATGAATTACCCTAGCACCTTGGAAATTAACGGCAGAGGGCGATCGCAGCTGTTTTCATAGTTCTAGCAGTCAGCCCGATCAGGCACGAAACAACTCAAAACTTTTGAGCTAAGTTTGATACTAAATCGTGAAAATCAACAATACTGAATCAGCAAAGTTACATTCACACAATCAGGGTTGAAAGCAAATCTAGTTCTAACTTCAGGCTAAGCTCAAGATAAGTTAACCTCACCGAACCAAATCAACCACTAGCTAGTTTTGATACCAATTAATACTAGTTAATCCTAATCAAAGTTCGCGATCGCTGTTACTGGCATCTTGAGCTATGACTGGCTGCACAAAAAGAGGCGCTCTAGCTTGCCAGTTTTCCCACAGGGTACTTTTGAGCCAGAGCGCGACAAGCCTTGAGTTGGTTTTAAGCTCCTCAACTTAGCAAGAGAGCAGTTAGCAAGAGAGCAAGCCGAGTTAGGGCTGGTCGAGGCGCAGGACAGCCATAAACGCTTCTTGGGGTACATCTACAGTACCGATAGCCTTCATGCGCTTTTTACCCTTGGCTTGCTTTTGCAGGAGTTTCTTCTTCCGGCTAATGTCACCGCCGTAGCATTTAGCCAATACGTCCTTGCGTAATGCAGGGATGCTTTCACTCGCAATGACTTTTGAACCAATGGCCGCCTGTAAAGGAATCTTGAACTGATGGCGAGGGATCAGCTCTTTAAGCTTTTCTACCAACACCCGCCCAACTCCATAAGCTTTGTCACGGTGGACAATCGTGGCTAATGAGTCTACTGGATCGCCGTTAATCATGATGTCTAGGCGCACCAGCGGATTTTCTTGATATTCAATTAGGTGGTATTCCATGCTGGCATAACCGCGCGATCGCGACTTCATCTGATCAAAGAAGTCGGTCACCACCTCGGCCAAAGGCAATTCATAAATCAGCGTTGTACGGCCTTTAGTCAGGTATTTCATATCTTTGAATACCCCGCGTCGCGTCTGACTCAACTCCATCAGGGTACCCACGTACTCTTCCGGCGTAATCATATCTACTTGGACGTAAGGCTCCTCAATTTTTTCGCGCTCTTGCGGACCCGGTAAACGGCTGGGATTATCCACTAAAGTCACTTCACCTTTAATGGTCGTGACTCGGTAGATCACCGAGGGAGCCGTAATAATCAAGTTCAGGTTGTATTCCCGTTCCAAGCGCTCTTGCACGATTTCCATATGCAACAAGCCGAGGAAGCCACAACGAAACCCAAAGCCCATCGCACTAGAGGTTTCTGGCTCATAATAAAGCGCCGCGTCATTGAGCTTGAGTTTTTCTAGCGCTTCCCGCAAATCTTCGTACTGGTCTGCGTCTACCGGAAACATGCCACAAAACACCATCGGCTTAGCTTCTGTGTAGCCAGGGAGAGGCTCCGTTGCCGAGGCATTGGCTTGAGTAATCGTGTCACCTACCCGCGCATCTTCGACCGCTTTGATTGCCGCTGCCAGGTAACCTACTTCTCCAGCATGCAGTTCATCCACTTGGACTTGCGTAGGAGACAGTACGCCTAGTTCGTCGATTTGGTACTCTTTTTTGGAGGCCATCAGCCGAATGCGATCGCCTTTTTTCACCGTGCCATCCATGACCCGGAAATAAACGACCACACCTCGATAGCTATCGTAATAACTATCAAAAATCAAAGCTCTCAAGCGATCGTTAATGGTGTCTTTCGGCGGTGGCACCAAATGTACGATCGACTCCAAAATTTCATCAATGCCCAGACCTTCTTTAGCCGACGCCAAAATCGCCCCGCTACAGTCGAGCCCTACAACCTCTTCAATTTCCTGCTTGACGCGCTCAGGGTCGGCACCCGGCAAATCAATTTTGTTTAGGACTGGAATAATTTCTAGATTATGTTCTAAAGCTAAGTAGACGTTGGCTAGGGTTTGCGCTTCGACCCCCTGGGAGGCATCCACCACCAACAACGCGCCTTCACAAGCGGCGAGCGATCGCGACACCTCGTAAGAGAAATCTACGTGCCCCGGCGTATCAATCAAGTTAAGGACGTACTGCTCACCATCACGGGCTTTGTAGTTCATCCGCGCTGCCTGGAGCTTAATGGTAATTCCCCGCTCGCGCTCTAGATCCATGTTGTCGAGAAACTGGGCCTTCATATCCCGATCACTAACAGTGCCAGTTGTTTGTAGCAGGCGATCCGCGAGGGTAGATTTTCCGTGGTCAATATGGGCAATGATCGAAAAATTACGAATGCGAGAAACAGGCACGTCGGTCATATAGCTGGCTCAATTAACAGGCAGGATGGAAGATAACAGGCAGGATAAAATAACTCAGAAAACGACTTAAGCGCTTCAGTTGGCCTTGGGATAGGGCCAGTCGAGGAGTGAATTTAGTAGAGCTCTTTAATGCATTTTGACATACTCCCCGTCCTGAAAGAGCGAGGATTCTAGGCTCAATTAGCTAGCTCAAACAGCAACCACAGGCACAGCCCATCTTACAGGCTAGATTCGCTCAACCCAACTCCGAGTGCAGCTAGGGCACTGGGCTGAGATTGGGCTGAGATTGGGCTTGATGCAGATATTCCACGGGATTAGAGGGCAGCATGTACAATGCACGTAGGGAACTCAATCCGTGTCTCTAAAACTTTTTATGACTCAGATGGGTTTTTGATCCTTCAAAAAACGTTTTGAGTGTTCCTGGTAGGCGAAAGTACTTAGAGTCGCCATCTTTTCAGATCTCCTCGCCCTTGATCCACTGAAGATCTCTGTCATTACACTATGAGTGAGCAGGCTAGTCCTTCCCCCCGATCGTCAGATAAGGTTGAGATTGCAATTCATTTAGACCCAGAATTGCTTGATCAAATCCAGCATCTCACCAATGAGCCCAGCAAGGTGATTGAGACAGCAGTGCGTCAATGGTTGAGGGGAGAATCTTCCTCAGACCAAGAGCTGTCTCGAACACTGCCTAGAAATCCTCCGGTGCCGCCTAGAGGCGAATGGAATGATTGATCTATAACCAAAAGAAACGTGTTACATCAAAGCTTAAAGCTTAATTGAAGTTAATTGAACGGTTGAATTGGGATAACTGCGTATATATCAGTGTATATGTCAGTCATACCAGCAATTTTCTGTACTCGTAGTGGTTGTTATTTCTACCGTGTAGCGAACAGTTTTTTGGGGTTCTCGACATCTGCTGGTGGCATCTACCTTGTCCTAAGGACTTCTACGCGATCGCGAAGCCTCACTAAGCTTAGTCATTAAGCCTCCAGAAGTGCTTCCCTATCCGCACCCTTCGCAGTTTCGCATCCTATACTAATGACCTCTTCCGCCGACTCTAAATTTTCATTAACGGAACTAACAGAATTAGTACCTGCTACTGATAACCCTGAATACTTGCAGGGACTAGGGTCTGAGTTGGTATTTACCCAGACAGTTACCGGGGAATACCTTTCGTTTTATTGGCAGGAAGCTGAGCACTTTGGGCTTGCACCAGAGCAACTGGTAGGTCATAGCCTAGGAGAAGGGTTTGGGCCAGCAGCACTTAATCCCTATTTGGGGCGGGTGCGACGAGTTTTAGACTATTTAACCCCCGATCGCTTTACCTATCCCTTTCGTTTCGGCGATCAATACCTATTGTTCGACTTAATTGTGAGTCCTATCCTCACGCCCAGCGGCATCGCTACAACCGCTTTGGTGATGGGTAAACGACTCTCTACTTCTGGTCGGGATCAGGCAGTCACCGTCGAAACAGACGCACCCCCCTATCAAGCCCCTAATTCCGATCGCTATCAAAAATTACTCACCCAAATCGCCTGGAATATCCGGCGTACCCTTGACCTAGAAACAATTTGGCAGCAAACGGTTAATGGTTTAGGCAAAGCCTTAGGCGTGAGCCGCTGCATCATCTGTCCTTACGAAGGCGGCAGTCCTGCCGTGAAAGTGGTGGCAGAATTTTGCCAGGACTCCGCTCCCGCCATGCTAGGGCAGACGCTAAAAATTGCTGAGGAAGTCCACTTTAAGCAAGCGCTGACTCTGCTAGAGCCAATTCTGTTAGAGCAAAGCGCCAACACGATGCATATCTTCAATGGCGCTTATAGCGGTCAAGAGGCAAGTCACGCGGGTAGCTGTTCTACAGCACAAGTTCTAGAGGGGCCAAAGCAATCCATTTTAATGGTCGCTACCTGCTATCAAGACCAACCCAATGGTTTAATTTGCTTGTATCAGTGCGATCGCCCCCGGATGTGGAGTGAGGCTGAAATTGACCTAGTGCGAGAGCTGGCCGACCAAGTGGGAACCGCGATCGCCCATGCCACCCTATTTGCGGCCAGTCAAGCCTTAGCGACTCAACTCCAAAAAGTCAACGAAGATTTAGTTCAGAAACATCGTGAGCTAGAAGAAGCCAGCCAGCAAGCGGAAGAAGCCTCGCGTCTCAAGAGTGAGTTCTTGGCCAATACATCCCATGAACTCCGTACTCCGCTGAATGGCATGATTGGCTTCCTCAAGCTGGTGATGGATGACATGGTCGATGACCCAGAAGAACAGCACGAATTTATCGAAGAAGCTTATCACTGTGCTATTCATTTGATGCAAGTGATCAATGACATCCTCGACATTGCCAGAATCGAGGCTGGCAAGATGCAGCTAGAGTTAAGCCCTGTCAACCTCAACGAACTACTGGCCGCAGTTGAAAATTTTTCGCAAAGACAGATTCAAGCACAACAGAAGAACTTGAATTTTGAAATCAACCTACCCCCGACTTACGACCAAATCATTCTGGAAGGTAACTATCAGCGCTTGTTGCAAGTGATGCTGAACTTAGTGGGAAATGCGATTAAATTCACCCATGAAGGCGGAATTACCATCAGCGCTGAAGTGGTTAAGAAGAAAATTACGGTGCAAAATAATGAACGGCCCGGAATGGTCAAGATTCGGGTGGCCGACACAGGCATTGGGGTTTCTCTCGACAAACAAGACAAATTGTTCCAATCCTTTAGTCAGGTAGACGGTTCCCGCACCCGCCAATATGGGGGGACAGGTTTAGGGCTCGCCATTTCGCAGCGATTGGTCGAAGCAATGGGTGGAGTCGTCAACTTCTACAGCTTGGGGGAAGGATTAGGCTCAACGGTCACCTTTGATGTCCCTCTCTTCCAAGAACCGATTATGAGCACGACTCCTTTGAATGAGTCCGTAGATCTCCTGGTAGAGCGCTTACCCTAATAAACTCACCAATCAACAATTTTCTGCTAGAGCTAGACGCTTCTGTGCGGTCTTGACCTTTGTAGCGCTAGGATAAACCTAAGATCAATACAGCTGCAATTAGACAGACTGCGAAAGGGAAACTATGGCTGAAACTCTAGCGTTAACCTCAGAGAACGTGGAAAAAGTATTGGATGAACTGCGTCCCTACTTGATCTCGGATGGCGGCAACGTCGAACTTGTAGATATTGATGGGCCAGTAGTCAAGTTACGACTCCAAGGCGCTTGTGGCTCTTGCCCCAGTTCTACCATGACGCTTCGTATGGGCATTGAGCGACGCTTGCGAGAATTTATTCCAGAAATTGCTGACGTTGAACAAGTCATGTAAGGAAACGTTACTGACTTTACTGTTCTTTTACACTGTGCATAAAGTGAATAAACAGGGAAAGCGAGTGGATTTTCCCTGTTTATTTTTTATGGTAAGAGCTTCCTCACAATTCCTATGACTTATCCTCTCTACGTCGCTTTCATCTGGCATCAGCATCAGCCGTTGTACAAGTCGCGAGTGGCGGGGCAGTACCGTCTACCTTGGGTGCGATTGCATGGTACGAAGGATTATCTGGATCTGGTGCTCCTGCTGGAGCGCTACCCCAAGCTGCATCAAACGGTCAATTTAGTACCGTCCTTAATCCTGCAAATCGAAGACTATGTGGCGGGACAGGCATTTGACCCTTATCTTTCCGTTGCTTTGTTGCCAACGGAGCAACTGACGCGGGAGCAAAAAGAATTTATTGTGGGGCATTTCTTCGATGCCAACCACCATACCTTGATCGATCCACATCCCCGTTATGCCGAGTTATACGGTCAGCGCCAAGAACGAGGGGAGGCATGGTGTTTAGAAAACTGGGTCTTGCAAGACTATAGTGACCTGCTAGCTTGGCACAATTTAGCTTGGATTGACCCCCTGTTTTGGGATGACCCAGAGATTGAGCAGTGGCTGAAGCAGGGCCGCAACTTTACCATTGGCGATCGCCAACGCATTTACTCCAAACAACGGGAAATTCTCAGCCGCATCATTCCGCAACACCGCAAAATGCAGGAGACAGGGCAGCTAGAGGTCACGATTTCGCCCTACACTCACCCGATTCTGCCTCTGCTGGCTGATACCAACGCTGGACGAGTGGCAATTCCCAATATGAAATTGCCAGAGCAGCGGTTCCAATGGGCCGAGGATATTCCCCGCCATTTACAGAAAGCTTGGGATTTGTACCTCGATCGCTTTGGACAAACTCCCCGTGGCCTCTGGCCCTCCGAGCAATCGGTGAGTCCAGAAATTTTGCCCTATGTTGCGAAGCAAGGGTTTAATTGGTTGTGCTCGGATGAAGCCGTCTTGGGTTGGACGCTGAAGCACTTCTTTCACCGCGATGGTCTGGGCAATGTCCATGAGCCAGAACTCTTGTACCGACCGTATCGCTTAGAGACTCCAAATGGTGACTTGGCGATCGTGTTTCGGGATCACCGCCTATCTGACTTGATCGGCTTTACTTACGGGGCGATGGAACCCAAGCGGGCCGCTGCTGATTTGGTGGGGCACTTGGAGGCGATCGCGCGATCGCTGAAGAAACGCCAATCGAGTGGCAGCACGGCTCTAGAGAAACCCTGGCTCGTCACCATCGCCTTGGACGGCGAAAACTGCTGGGAGTTTTACCAACAAGATGGTAAGCCCTTCTTAGAAGCTTTCTATCAAACCCTCAGCCAAGATCAAGATATTAAATTAGTTACAGTTTCTGAGTTTGTCGAGAAGTTTCCGCCGACGGAAACCATCCCAGCGGCTCAACTCCACAGCGGCTCTTGGGTAGACGGCAGCTTCACCACCTGGATTGGCGATCCCGCGAAAAACCGGGCTTGGGATCTGCTCACCGAAGCTCGCCAAGTGCTAGCCAACCACCCCGAAGCCACCGAGGAAAGCAATCCTGCCGCTTGGGAAGCGCTTTACGCCGCTGAAGGCTCCGATTGGTTTTGGTGGTTTGGTGAAGGCCATTCGTCCAACCAAGACGCCATTTTTGACCAACTCTTCCGCGAACACTTGTGCGCCATTTACCAGGCGTTAAACGAGCCAGTGCCGTCTCATTTGTACCGTCCGCTTGAGATTCATGAAGCGAAGGGAGACCACCGTCCCCAAGGCTTTATCCATCCTGTAATTGATGGGCAAGGGGATGAACAAGATTGGGATAAGGCGGGTCGGATTGAAGTGGGGGGAGCCAGAGGCACCATGCACCGTAGCAGTGCGATGCAGCGGCTTTGGTACGGGGTCGATCACTTAAATTTCTACCTGCGCCTAGACTTTCAAGCAGGAATGCAAGCTGGCATTGGGCGATCGCCAGAACTGAATTTACTTTGGTTCTATACCAACCAAACCATGCACAACAGCCCAGCGCCGATCGCGGATTTGCCCGATGAAGCACCCTTAAATTATTTGTTCCACGACCATCTCAGCGTTAATTTAATGACTGAATCCCTCTGGTTTCAGCAAGCCGGAGAGCATTACCAATGGCATTCCCGTCCTAGCCGTGCCCAAGTTAGGATCGACAAGTGCTTAGAGTTGGCAGTGCCTTGGGCCGACTTACCCGCCAAACCAGACTGGTCGCTGCGGGTAGTGTTGGTACTCTCGGATGGAGGCCGCTACCACAGTTACGTCCCAGAAGAAGCCTTGATTCCGTTCGACGTGCCTTAAGACCTCTCCCCAAACCCCTCTCCTGCTAGGCGAGGGGCTTTGAATCTCGCTCCCCTTCCCTAGTAGGGAAGGGGCTGGGGGTTAGGTCAGTCCTACAAAACTTAACGAGAATCCCGATAAACGGTATATCTTGATCTATTGCCAGAAGTATTAATCAAGATTTTGAGGAAGATTTGTGCTTGATCTGAAGCAGATCCGGGAAAATCCACAAGCAGTCCAAGAACGCCTGAACCGCCGATCAGGCAATTTTGACATTCAGCCGATTCTGCAATTGGATCAACAACAGCGGGAAATTGAGAAGGAGCGATCGCAACTTCAGGCCCGTGGCAACGAAATTGGTAAACTCGTCGGACAAAAAGTTAAGGCGGGTAGCGACCCCAAAGGCCCAGAAATTCAAGAATTGCGGGAAGAAGGCAACCAAATCAAGGTGAAGCTCAGCGATTTAGAGCCTCAGGAAAAAGAACTGAAAGCTCAGATTGAAGCGTTGCTGCTGACCCTACCCAACCTGCCCAGCGATTCTACCCCCGTGGGCCAGAGTGAAGAAGAAAACGTAGAAGTGCGGCGTTGGGGCGATGAGTACAAACCGCAAAACCCCGGTATTTTGCCCCACTGGGAAATCGGCGAAAAACTTGGAATTTTGAATACCGAGCGATCGACTAAAGTGGCTCAGAGCCGATTTGTGACCTTAATTGGTGCTGGAGCGGCATTGGAGCGGGCCTTGATTCAGTTCATGCTCGATCGCCAGACTGAGGCGGGTTATCTAGAGGTGATTCCGCCTTTCTTGATCAACAGCGAATCACTGACCGCTACAGGACAACTGCCCAAATTTGCTGAAGAGAGTTTCAAGTGCGAGTCAGATGATCTTTGGCTAGCACCCACAGCCGAAGTTCCCGTGACCAACCTCTACCGCGATGAAATTCTAGCGGCGGAGCAATTACCCATCCATCACTGTGCTTACACGCCTTGCTTTCGTCGGGAGGCAGGCAGCTATGGTCGGGACACGCGCGGCTTGATTCGTCTGCACCAATTTAACAAAGTGGAATTGGTCAAACTGGTGCATCCCAGCACCTCTGAGCAAGAACATCAAGCTCTGGTCCAAAATGCCGAGGCGATTTTGCAGGCTCTGAAGCTACCTTATCGAGTGATTGAGCTTTGCACTGGGGACTTAGGGTTTGGAGCCGCCAAGTGCTACGACCTAGAAGTCTGGTTGCCATCTTCGGGGAAATATCGCGAAATCTCTAGCTGTTCTAACTTCTTAGATTTTCAAGCTCGGCGGGGCAATATTCGCTTTAAGGAAGCAGGCCAAAAGGGCACCCAACTGGTTCATACCTTGAATGGTTCTGGCTTAGCGGTCGGACGGACGATGGCCGCAGTTCTAGAAAATTACCAGCAACCGGACGGTACAGTCCGTCTACCCGAAGTGTTACAACCCTACCTCCGACGAGAGGTTCTCTAAGATGGAGTCGGCGTCAACGATTCAGGCATCCTAGAATAGTAAAGATATCTAACAGACGTTTTTCGGGTCTTAAATCTATGTCAGTTTTGGCGGCGATCGCAGTCTTAGCACTCTTGATTGTGGTCCATGAGTTGGGTCACTTCACCGCAGCGCGGGCTCAAGGCATCCACGTGAATCGCTTTTCCCTAGGGTTTGGCCCCGTTCTGTGGAAATATCAAGGGCCAGAAACTGAATATGCGATTCGGGCTTTCCCCCTAGGCGGGTTTGTCGGCTTTCCTGATGACGATCCGGAGAGCGAAATTCCCCCTGAGGACCCGAATCTGCTGCGCAACCGCCCCGTACTCGATCGCGCGATCGTGATTAGTGCTGGCGTGATTGCCAATCTAATTTTTGCCTACTTCCTGCTGGTCGGTCAGGTCGCAGCAGTAGGTACTCCAGAGTTTAACTACCAACCGGGAGTAGCGGTGCCCAAAGTTGCCGCAGAAGTTAGTTCAGCAGCAGCAAAAGCAGGCATTAAACCTGGAGACATTGTGCTGAGTGTCAATCAGCGAGAACTGGGTGCTTCTAAGCAAGCCATCCAAATCTTGATGGAAGAAATTCAAACTCACCCTGATCAGGCTTTGCCGCTGACTGTGCAACGTGGTAACGAAACATTATCCCTGAGCGTTACACCGGATCTTGGCCCAGAAGGCAAAGGTCGCATTGGCGTGCAACTGGCTGAAAACGTGGAGGTAAAGCGGCGGCGGGCCAGCAATATTGTGGAAGCCTTTAGCACGGGTGCACGTGAGTTTCAGCGGATCGTAGTTTTGACAGTGCAAGGTTTTGGCCAGTTGATTCGCAACTTTGGTGAGACAGCAGAGCAAGTTTCTGGCCCAGTGGCGATCGTAGCTTTAGGGGCAAACATTGCTCGTTCGGACGCGGCCAAATTATTCCAATTTGCTGCTCTGATTAGTATTAACCTCGCCATTATCAACATCCTGCCCCTACCCGCTTTGGATGGCGGCCAGTTAGCCTTTCTGCTGATTGAGGCACTCCGAGGCAAACCACTACCGACCAGGATTCAAGATGGGGTGATGCAAACGGGGCTAATGCTCTTGCTAGGTTTAGGCATCTTCTTGATTATTCGGGATACCGTTAACCTAATCGATGTTCAAAAGCTATTGCAGCCCTAGAGCAGCACAAGTCTGTCATACTGCGACTCCATGAGTATTACGCGCAAGCTGTCTGCCAAAAAGCAACGGGCTCTGGAAATTTTGATTCGGCTCAAGCGACTCTACCCAGAAGCCCCTTGCACCCTCAACTACGAAACTCCCGTTCAACTCTTGGTAGCGACGATTCTCTCGGCTCAGTGTACCGATGAGCGAGTCAACCAAGTCACTCCAGAATTATTTCGCCGCTTTCCAGATGCTGAGGCGCTAGCGGCGGCTGACCCATTGGAGCTAGAAACTCTAGTGCGATCGACTGGATTCTACCGGAACAAAGCCAAAAACATTCGGGCCGCTTGCTATTTAATTCAAACTGAATTTAACGGTCAAGTGCCCAAGTTAATGGAAGACTTGCTGAAACTTCCTGGCGTGGCTCGTAAAACCGCCAACGTTGTCTTAGCTCACGCCTATGGGATTCATGTTGGGGTCACGGTCGATACTCATGTCAAACGGCTCACCCAGCGCTTAGGACTCACCAAGCACACCGATCCTATTCATATTGAGCGGGACTTGATTAAGTTGCTGCCGCAACCTGATTGGGAAAATTGGTCAATTCGGATCATTTATCATGGGCGGGCGGTTTGCAATGCTCGTAACCCTGCTTGCGATCGCTGCCTCCTAGCCGACCTCTGCCCCTCCGCTGACCCCAACAAGGTGGACATAACCACTCTGCAACCGCCCTTACTCACAGCCCCACAACTTTGATTCAATCAACATTAGGTAGATCAGGGTCTGTTGAATCAGATACAATAGAAAATGCTGTCTTTATTTGAGAGAAACTAGGCAATTCATGGCTAAGAAAAGCATGATTGAGCGGGAAAAGCGTCGCCAGAAGTTGGTTGACAAGTACGCTCAAAAACGGGAAGAGTTACAAGAACAGTTTGACCAAGCGACTTCCCAACAAGCAAAACTTGAAATTCATCGCAAAATTCAACAGTTACCTCGTAACAGTGCCCCCACTCGTTTGCGGAATCGCTGCTGGGTGACAGGTCGTCCTAGAGGTTACTATGGCGACTTTGGTTTGTCTCGTCACGTATTCCGGGAAATGGCCCACGAAGGTCTACTACCCGGAGTGGTCAAGTCCAGCTGGTAAACAGATTTTGGATTTTAGGTTTTGGATTAGTCAGAAATTTCTATCCAAAATCCAAAATCCAAGATCTACCCAGCGACAATTAGTTCTATTGACCGCAGCAGCGATCGATTCCTAAGCTATCTAAGAGCAGGTCGCTAACAGCATTTGCCACGGCAAATTCACTGTAAAAGCTTTTAGAAAAATCAAATGCTTGCATTTCGGTAACGATGGCAATGACGAGCGACCCTAGGTCATTTTCGCCTTCCATTCGCTGCCGCACAAAAACTTGAGTGGCTCGCTCAGCAATCTGCTGATTAATGGCTTCGGGGATAAATTCGTGGTCAAGCCACTGACACAAAACATTTTTTAGCCATTCTCCTTCCTGCTGAGGATTTTCGGCAGGAGGTAAGGTGATGGGGGGAATTGGTTCAGCCATTGGCCTAGCAAAGTGACAACTGTTTGAAGGCAGTCTGGGTGAAGCTAGCTCAGCTCGACTAGGGTGCTTCTAGGAAAACAGACAGTTTCTCTAACCACTATACCGCTACCCCAACACTGGATTAGAGCCTCTGAACAAACTGCAACAACCATTCAGCTCGGCTAAGACAACAGGGGGATTAAAGACAATGGGGAAAGAACCACTGGTGCTACTCTCACATCGGGAGATAGACAAAATGCGTCAGGCTGGACACTTAGGGGCTGAGTTGCTGAGTCATCTAGAACCGATGGTGCGACCCGGCGTTAGCACCTTGGAAATCAATGACGAAGCAGAGCGCTGGACTCAAGCGCGTGGAGCGAAAAGTGCGCCCTTAGGTTATCACGGCTTTCCCAAGTCAATTTGTACCAGTGTCAACCATGTGGTTTGTCACGGTATCCCCAACGCCAAGCAGATTTTGAAAGAAGGAGACATCATCAACATTGATGTCACGCCCATCTTGGATGGTTTTTATGGAGACACTTCTAGAACCTTCTTTGTCGGTCAGCCGTCACCTCTAGCGAAGAAGTTGGTTGAAGTGACAGAGGAGTCTTTAAGAAGAGGCATTGCTGAAGTTAAACCGGATGCGCGAGTCGGAGATATTGGGGCCGCGATTCAGGAATATGCCGAAGCACAAGGCTTTTCGGTCGTGCAAGACTTTACTGGGCATGGAGTGCATCGAGTCTTCCATACCGAACCGTTTATTCCTCACTATGGCAAGCGGGGCACAGGTAAAAAGCTGCGAACAGGCATGGTGTTCACGATTGAACCCATGATCAATGAAGGCACATGGGAAGTCGAAGTTTTAGAAGACAACTGGACAGCTGTCACCAAAGATCGCAAACTTTCTGCCCAATTTGAACACACTGTAGCTGTAACTGAGGATGGCGTCGAAATCCTTACCCTTTGATGTTCCAACGATTGTTCAGGGGTACGCTCAGGGCTATTTTTTAATGGCGGATGAGTCGGGCGCATTGGATTGGTACTCTAGCCGCCAACGTACACTGATTCCGCTAGATGAACGGTTTCGCTATCCGCGATCGCTCCAACGAGTCCTAAATCAAGAGCGCTTTACGGTTGCTGTAAATCGTGACTTTACCGCAGTGGTAGAAGGCTGTGCCGATCGCGAAACCACTTGGATTTCTCCTCAACTCAAAGAAATCTATCAAGCCCTCTACGCCGCAGGTTGGGCCTACAGTTTTGAAACTTGGCAAGGCGATCGCTTAGCAGGCGGCATTTTAGGCATCGTCATCGGTGGCGCGTTCATTGGCGAGTCGATGTTCTTCCACATCCCCGATGGCTCGAAGGTAGCAATGGTAAAGCTAGTAGAACGCTTGCGATCGCGCCAATTTGTCTTCTTCGATGCCCAAATGATGAACCCCCACCTAGAACGGTTTGGAGCCTACATCATTAAGCAAAAAGAATATCGTGTCCTACTCAACCAAGCACTCCAACTCCAGTGTGTCTTAGACTGATGAGAAATACGATTTGCTTACTAGTTCAGTGACCTGCCATGCTGCCTATGCTACAACCATTCAACTGCTGGTTCTGGAAACACTGGCTCGAAATGCAGAACCATAATTTGCTCTGGACGCAAACCTAAAGACTCATAAGTGCGACCATCACGATTACCGAACTCTATTTCAAACGCTGCTCCGCTAGCCAAGACCTCAACAACCGTGCCAACCTGCCCGCGTCGAAGATTGTACTGAGGAAGATCAACTGTCAGTGCCACCACATCAAGAAGCTTAATTAAAGTATTAGTCGTCATTTCGTATCACCTTCAGACGCTACAAGGGATAGCAGGTCGTTAATCTAGGAATCTTAGAATTTTGTTCGATGATCCAACCGCTCCGGACAATTGCACTTCTATCTTGCCATTGAAGCGGGAAATCTACAGTGTAGCGTTGCCCAAACTCATCATGTCGTCCTAGTCGAGCCTCTTGGCTTTTGATGACTTCGAGAAGAATTTGACGCAAATCTTCAGCATCTTTAGCAGTCATACCCAAAATTGATGAAAATAGCCTAGATTTGTGCTTACCTTCATCATGACTTGGGCTAAGACAATAGTCACGAAGCTTTCGAATATCGACTATGGCATTCTCAGCGAATGGAAGTAACCCTCCTGCACTAATCCTCTGCTCTTCAAGCCCTTGTTGAACCTTTGATAAAGTCGCTAGGGCATTGATGCTGGCATTGCGTACAACTTCTTCGTTGCCTTCAGCACAGTCGCATACCACGTAAGTCCAAACACCTGGATTACCTGCTTCTGCACTCTCACCTTCGTAGAAAGTAATTGTGCTGTCCTCTGCATACTCATAATGGGCTGAATAGATGTCTTTCCAATCTAAATTGGAACTTCTTCGTACATTCTGAATTGCATCTAATACGCCATCAATATGATTAGGCTGAGTTTCGATTTGTACTAGGCGTTTCCCTCTCAAAATATAGTTGTGTATCTCCAAAGGCATTATCAGTTTTATCCTTGTGCTTGGCTAAGAGATACGTTGTGCTTGGCTAAGAGATACGTTGCTTTAACTTCCAAGAACTATTTAATAACCTTAGCGATTCAGATTCCTAACACCAACATATAGCGTTTCTCCTCGAAATGAGGTACACATATCCAGTCTGGGTAAGGATTTCAGCTTGTGACTTGTACCTCACCAGATTAGGAACCGCTATAACTACCGTTCTAAATCTGTTGGTCCGAAGCTTTGCTAGCAGTTTGACCTTGTTTCTTTTTGGCTTCTTGTAGGGCGGCTTCGCTGTGGCGTTGGTAAACGGTGGTGCGGTCTTGGGCGATACTGTAGCGCTTGTCTTGAGGTGGGACTTGGCTCATCAGATCGGAGGCTTGTTGCCATTTGGCGGCTAGAGCTAACCAATCGGCGGAGGATTGGGCTGATTTACCAGCACTGGCGGTTTGTTCAGCTAGCCTGACTGCATCGGCGAAGGGGTCAGCAGAAGTTGGAGCAGAGGTTGGGGCGATCGCAGCAGCTTCAGGACTGGGGCTAGGACTAACTGAGGCAACTGGAGACGGGCTAGGGGCGATCGCGGCAGTAGAGTTGGGAGAAGCAGGCGCAGGCGTAATAGGCTCAGGAGATTGGGCAGGATCAGGAGATGTTGCTGTATTCGCTTGGCTGTTTGCTTGCAACTTGGGACCGAACCAACTGTAGACGCCCCAAGCCAGCAACAGCAAAAGTAAGCTGGCCGCAGTGCCACCCACCACACCACGCTTAAATTGGCGTTGCTCTCGGACTTGACGCGGAGATGGAGTCTTTGGCATGCCAGACTTTGATTGATCTGCTTGCTGGCTCTGCAAATCCTCCATGAACTGTTTGAACAAGTTAGGCCGAGTCAGGGTAATTTCTTGCGACCAAAGCACCTGGTTTTCTGGGTCGCGATTAATTTCCTCTAACCACAACAATTGTTGCTCACGCACAATGCGGCTGTTAATTTTGACGCGGCGAATATTACGGGGTGAAATCGCCTCTAGAATCTGACGCACCCGCTCAACTAAGGTAGATTGCTCCAGTTGATCCACATCAGGAGCTTCGCACAAAAGCTGTAGCACGCCATCCGCAAAAATGGCTCTAGTTCTCACGCCAGAATCCGCCAGCTTGTCATTCAAAACTTGAATAATAGCGGCCACACTGCCTTGGCGGGCTTGCTTAGTAATATTTTCAATCGAATCTACCATTGTGCGCTCAGCGGTCGAAATAAAAATCCTGAACTTTAGTCGCAGTCATCCAGGTTCCCTGCTCACAATACTGTACTCTAAGGCGGATTGAAACTGTTCAAAAACCTCAGTTAGAAACCTGTCTTGACAGAGACTTTAGCGCCTCGTTGCCCAGGTTTCAAGAGGCTAAATGACGGCAATCATTAAAGCGGCGCACTTGCCAGAGATCAGTATTAAAACGGTTTTGGTCTTGTAGGTGCCAACGCGATCGATCGAGCCAAAATTCAAATAAAGCAGTATTGCGGGCATGTAAGCGCCAAGAGCGATCGCAACCCATCAACTCCGCGATCAAATGCTGCAAAATCCAACTATGCGTAACAATCCAAATTTTGTCAGAATCCTGATGTTGCCCCAGTAACTTTTGAATGAACTGATGGGCGCGATCGCGAGCTTCTTGCAACGATTCGGCTTCGGGAATTTGAATCCAATCGGGCGAGGTTTCTAGGGTGCGGCAAAACTCTGGGTATCGCGCCTTGGCTTCCATCCAAGTCAAACCTTGAAAAACCCCATTCTGAAACTCTGCCAACTCATCGGCATAATGCACTTGAAAGGTTGGGGGCTTTTGAGTTGTTGTCGAAACGCCCACGGGAGAGGCGTCTTCACTATCGATCAGATCACTAACAGCGGCAGGTAGAGGAGCTGTGACAAAGTGATTTATCAAAATTTCTGTCGTCTGCACCGCTCGCTTTAACGGACTGCTATAAACTGCGGAAGGCCACCAAGATTCTTCTAGTAAACGCTGAGCCAGCTTCCCCGCTTGAATCTTGCCATTGACCGAAAGCTCAAACTCACCATGCCCCTGCATGCGCCGCTCTATGTTTCCCACAGACTGAGCATGGCGAATAAACAGGAGTTTCATGGCCGTAGTTTAGAATGATTCAATACACTCAATAGACCGTAACATTTCCTATGCTACTCAAGTCTACAACTCGCCACATCCACATCTTCACTGCGGAAGTAAAAGGCACCGAACTGAACCCTGCTGATGGCGTTTTGACGCTGGATGTTGACCCAGACAACGAGTTCGTATGGAATGACGCTGCCCTGCAACAGGTATACCGCAAGTTTGATGAGCTAGTTGCAGCCAATGAAGGCGCGGATTTAACTGACTATAACCTGCGTCGCATTGGTTCAGACTTGGAACACTTTGTGCGATCGCTGATCCAAAAGGGCGAAATTAGCTACAACCTAGAGAGCCGCGTGCTTAACTACAGCATGGGTTTGCCTCAAGTGGTTGCTCAAGACAACGGGTAAAGCTTGTTCGCCAATCTTGCATAAAAATAGCCCTTTTTAAGGACAGCTGATAGAGCTAGGCTAGGCTTTTCTGGACCCATCATTAGTCAGTTTTTAAAGCTAATGGTGGGTCCTGTATTTTAGTCAACGTATCCAGTCAATAAATAGTGGCCCAGCTAAGACAAGCCAGACGCTGGCTAAGCCAATGAAGCTGGCAAGAATGCAGTTATATGGCTGCCTTAAAACTTCAGTGTCCGTGCTCATAAACTATTTCAACTCGCCCTAGCCTCATTGACAGAATTAGGACTCTGCTGTTCCGCAGAAATGGCATCACTTAGGCTTACTGCTTAGTTCTAGCGATCGCTCGAAGATATAGCAACTAGGGGTATATTCATCAACAGGTCAGCGTGCCAGTACCCGCGAGCTAGAGACAAATCATGCGCCCTCAGTATTCTTTTGTTGTTCCTATTTATAACGAAGAAGCCACGATTCCAGAGCTGTACCACCGCATTAGCAGCATCATGGACCGCATGGATGGGCCAGTGGAACTGGTGTTAATTAATGATGGCAGTCGCGATCGCTCTCTGGAAATGCTCCGAGACCTGCACCAACGGGATACGCGAGTTTGCTACCTAAGCTTAGCCCGCAACTTCGGCCACCAAATTGCGGTGACAGCAGGGCTAAATTTTGCTCGTGGTCAAGTGGTGGTGATTCTGGATGCAGATTTGCAAGACCCGCCAGAACTGATCCCCGACATGGTGGAAAAATGGCGGCAAGGCTATCAAGTTGTTTATGCGCAACGCACCCAGCGCCACCGAGAAAGTTGGTTTAAGCGTTTCACGGCTTATGCTTTTTACCGCATCCTCAAGCAGCTAGCCGATGTCGAAATTCCCACCGATACGGGAGACTTTTGTTTGCTCGATCGCCAAGTAGTTGATGTGCTGAATGCGATGCCAGAGCGTAATCGTTATATTCGAGGCTTGCGATCGTGGGTAGGGTTTCGCCAAACCGCAATTTTGTTTGAGCGCAATCCTCGCTTCGCAGGCGATGTGAAATATACCTTCCAGAAGTCCTTGGGGCTAGCAGTCAATGGGTTAGTTTCTTTTTCCAAAGTACCGCTCCGCATCTCCACTTATATTGGGCTATTTTCAGCAGCGATCGCGCTCTGCATGGCAATTCTGGTGCTTTATTGGCGCTTTTTCGCCCCTGGTTCACCTTTAACTGGCTACGCTGCCATTATTGTGGCAATCTTCTTTCTCGGTGCCGTACAACTGGTTAGCATCGGCATCTTGGGCGAATACATTGGCCGCATCTACGAAGAAATTAAAGGCAGGCCACTCTATACCCTGGCGGAAGTGCAAGGCTTCCAAGAAACTGAGGCTCCTAGCTTTAGAGCAATCTCTAATGGTCATGCCGAACGACGATAGAACATTGGGTAGGGCGATCGCTCTTTAACCGCCGACCGCTACCACCTGTCCTGTTTCTGCCGATCGCCGAGCTGCATCTGCCACCTTCAAGGCGTACAAGCTGGCTTCTGGGGACACATATAAAGGAGTGCCTTTATATAAGTGATCTAAAACATTGGCTGTATCTTTCGCGAACAGCCCCCGTCGTCCACCCACCTCAACGACCTGTTCACCATCCGCTTGGATGAGAGTCCCGCGATCGCCATCAAAAACTAAAGCTCCTTGAGTTCCTTGGACTTCAAAGGTACGAGCCGATTGCCATAGCGTTTCCCCTTTGCCATAGGTGACTTCGGCTAGCACACCACTGGCAAAATTCAAGTGGGCTGTACACAAGCACGCCTGATAGAATCCAGGCTGTTGAGCGGTTTCAGGGTGGCTCCAATACCGCGCCTGACAACTCACACTTGCCACTTCCCCAAACAAATCGGTCAAGCGATGAATGCGAGAAGTCGCTCCAGAAAAGGGAAAGCCAAACAATTCTGACTGATAAGTCCATTTCTGCGGAGCAGGATGTTGAGGGTTGATCGTGGTGTAGCGGGCGTAAAAGACCGAGCCGATTTGCAACAAAGACTTGACTAGAGCCTGATGCAAGCCACCCAGTAGCTCAATATGTTCGACGTGCAGCAATTTGTTTTGGGTTTTGGCTAGGGCAATCAATGCGGTTGCTTCAGCGACATCCAAAGCCAAGGGATACTCAACCACAACATGCTTGCCTGCCTCCAGTGCCGCTCGGGCGATCGCCCCGTGATCCCGATTCACAGTACAGATCACCACCAAATCAATCTCAGAGCGATCGAGTAAAGCTTGCCAATTGTCTAGGGCCTCAGCTTGGTAAGTTTGGCTGAAAGTCGTTGTTCTTTCTAGGTCGTGGCCTGCAACTGATACTAGTTGCGATCGCGAATCTGCCTGAAATGCCTCTGCTCGTAGCTTCGCCGCATAACCAGTGCCAACCAACCCCACTTTTAGTGGGAATGGAGCCGTTTCCTTAGAGAAATAAGTCGTCACAGATACAAGCCCGAATCAGTTTTATTAAAAAGATCGCGAACCTATAGATTACCGAATTATTTTTATCTGGTGGGCAGATTTCTTCAGAACCCAATTATCTGCCTTATTGATGAATTCTAATAAGGCAGATAATTCTTACTAATTTATTACTCGATTTTGGGACAAATAGAATTCTATTTGTCAACTGCCAAACCCTCATAGCACCTCAGCTGTGGGTCGCAAAACTAATAAACAGACCGAGAAGCAACTAGTAAAAGTCCATTTAGTCAAGCTTTTGACCGTCCCATAAGTATAAGTAGATCAAATAGCCAAATTTCATTACGAATCCCATTCAACCCAAGACCTGATTTGGTGTTACAAGTTTTGAGTTTTCCCGTAGTATCTAGAAGTGAAGCTGATTAAGGAAGCCATTACTCAGGAAATTACCTGGCGCTAGCTTTCTATGCACTTCACACGCCGATTATTGAACAGAGAGGACTACTGATGCCAACTTTTAAGGTCACCTTGATCAACGAGGCTGAAGGGCTTAACACCACTATTGAAGTTCCTGATGACGAGTACATTCTCGACGCTGCCGAAGAGCAAGGAATCGACCTTCCTTACTCCTGCCGTGCTGGTGCTTGCTCTACCTGTGCTGGCAAGATCACCAGCGGCAGCATTGATCAAAGCGATCAGTCCTTCTTGGATGACGACCAAATTGAAGCTGGTTTTGTGCTAACTTGCGTGGCTTACCCCACCTCTGATTGCACCATCATGACCCACCAAGAAGAAGAACTGTACTAAAAATTTTCTTTCCAATAGGCAGGAGTACAAATTGTGCTACCTGCCTTATTTTTTAGCTTTTGGGTGCTGCCTCAGGAGAGGGAGTTCGCCAAAAGGTCAAGGCTTGGCTAATCGGCTGAATCTGAGTACCGGGGTAATAGAAGTTCAAAATTTGTCCACTGGTCCACCCAAGGCGACCGAGCCGATAAGACCCAGTTTGACTCATGCCAACGCCATGACCTAGCCCACCACCCACAAATGCATACCCCTTTAAGACTTTATTCGCCGCATAAATAGGGTCTAAGTAAAAGAGGGTGCTGTTGGGGGCATAGAAAGCATTGAGAATGTCATCTTTTTCTAATTCGATCGCGCCTCGATCCGTCTGGGCCACCATTTTTTGGACTCGTCCCGCAGGCGATCGCTGGGTAACCTGAAGCTGCTGAATTGCGGTGAAGTTAGCCAAGGGATGCTTATTGCCCTGCAAATACTTCTTCAAGTCTTGGGTGAGCTGAGCTAAGCTACTCTCCTCGCGCCAGCGGAACATATCCCACCCTTCTTCATTGAAGCCTTTACGCTGCGTAATAAAGGCACGGAGGTTTTGCTCATCAGCCAAGCTACGGCGCGACAAATCCCAAATACTAGCGGCTGAATCGACTACCGCCCGTAAATAAGGCCGAGGTGCGCCATTCCAGACATCATTAAAGGGTGCGGTCACGCCACCTGTAGTGGAAGAGTACAAAGCATCGACCAACTCATTTTGATAGGTCAGGACCAAGCCACGAGTAGCAGCGATCGCGCGATCGGCTTCAGGGATGGTTCCCTTCAATCCCCAATAGACTTGGCATTGAGTATCGGCACAAAGCTCGTAACCATCGATCGCAAAGCGGCGCAGATTACGCAAAACATAGGTACGAGCCAAAATCGCTTGAGCCTCAACCGCAGGCTGGGGAGCTTCTGCACCAATTTCATGCGGCACAACTCCCCGCAGGTAAGTTTCGATCGGGACTTGATTGACGAGTGTATAAGTGCCGTAAGAGTTGGGTTGCAGGCGCACCGTCCCCGCATATAGACGGCTCGTTTGGTTCTCTTTGGCAATTTGTTCGGCGGTCTTGTCTTTGGCTTTGCTGCCTTGAGTCACCTGCACCAAGCTGCTACTACTAGCGACTTGCAACTGATCCCGGGTGTAACGGTAGCCATCCACCACGAATGAAGCTTTCGGCACCTGAGCCAGCACTTGTGAATCAACGTAGGCAGTGTTATTGCCTTGATCTTGTAGGCTTTGCAGGAGTAAGCGCCGCAGCAACGGTGAGCTGTACACATCCCGCTTGGCCCAAACTTGCCAACGCTCTGGTTGAGCCACCTCAACCTCAATGCCTTGCGATCGCCACTTTTCAGCACTGTCTTCCGCACTCTCAAAGCTGCGGTGGGTGCTCAAAACGACTCGTTCGCTGACTTGTGGCTCTGGCAAAGGTTGCATCACCACATCAACTTTCATCTTGCTAGTGCTGAGACTTTGGCGCTTCCCTCCGGTTTCAAAGGTTAGCGTGAGGCGATCGCCTGCTGGAGCTTGGAGCGTTAGCTCATCGGTAGGTTTGGTGCCAAATCGTTGCACTACGCCAATTTGTAGCTCTGGTTCAGCTGGCGCTGCCGACACCCTCACGGAGGTGCCTAAACTAGCCAAGCCAACGGCGATCATCAGACCCGATAACCGCATTAGCCAAGGGAGAGGCAATTGGTGGTTTTGAATCTTCAAGTTTTTAGATTTGGGGTAATCAATCGGCTGAAGCGTTTGACTCACAGGTCGCTGCATTGCAAGAAGACTTCTTTGACAGAATACGCCAGTTCGACGAAAAAAACAGGGGAAAAGATCCGCAAAAATCATTAGTGAATCATAAAAAATATTGCAACTCATAGTCATAATGAGTATGATTTAGAATATAAGCAACACATCGCTCGGCAACATCCGATGTCAAGAGTTGAAGATATCCCCATCCAAAAAATTCGTCGTCCCTTATTCCGCCAAAACGACCAAGCCAAAGTTGCAGCTCTGATGACCTCTATTCAAGCAGAGGGCTTGAGAGAACCGATTGATGTCTTGGAAGTTGAGGGCGAGTACTACGGGTTCTCTGGTTGCCACCGCTTCGAGGCTTGTAGTCTCTTAGGTCATGAAACGATTCGCTGCAATGTGCGTCGGGCTCCGCGATCGGTTTTGCGGATGCACCTGGCATAAGGCAAACCGCAGCAACTTGGTAAACTGCCTTTTGGGTTTACCCTGACGCTTGGCTGTAACTATCCACCTGCCCTGCCATAATCTAGAAGCAAGCTGGACAGTGAGCTAACAAAATCCTTTAGTTAATTACGGAGATATTATGCAAGCCCAATCTAAAGGTATCGCCATTAATATCGGTATTGATGAAGCCGATCGCAAGGAGATTGTGGATGGACTTTCCCGTCTGCTCGCAGACACCTACACGCTTTACCTCAAAACTCATAACTTCCACTGGAACGTAACGGGTCCAATGTTCCAGACTCTCCACCTCATGTTCGAGACTCAGTACACCGAATTGGCTCTGGCCGTAGATCTGATTGCGGAGCGGATTCGGGCCTTAGGATTTCCTGCTCCTGGCACCTACAGCGATTTTGCTCGCCTTAGTTCCATTGAGGAAACCCCTGGTGTCCCCTCGGCTGATGAAATGATTCGTCTTCTGGTAGCAGGTCAAGAATCTGTGGCTCGAACTGCTCGTTCTGTCTTCCCGGTCACGGAGCGGGTCAATGATGAACCCACTGCTGACCTGCTAACCCAGCGGATGCAAATTCATGAAAAAACCGCTTGGATGTTGAGAAGCCTACTGGATCAGTAAGATCTCGAATTCATCAGTTCAGGCTGGATTAACTTTGGGCTCACTAACGGGTAGAACATGAGATGGTATTACTTCATAGCTACCCGTTGAACTGTAAGTAGGATGATCCAATCAAACGCTCCAGACTACACCCATCAGTTGCGACAGCTTATGCAACAGGTGGGTGTTTCCAGCTTTAAAGCCCTCAGCCAAAAAGCTAGCGTGTCAGAGTGGCAGGTGAGGCAACTGCGGCAAGGCCAAGCGGCTCAGATGCGAGCAGAAGCTTTGATCAAGCTGAGCCATGCTTTACAAATTTCGTTACCTGAACTGATCAGCACTTTCTCTCAGTCTCTAAAGCTAGAGCTACCCTCTACTCTGCCTAGTAGGGATCAAGCTAGCGGGGGTCAAGCGGCTTTAGCCACTGACTTAGCAGCTGTAAAGTTGGAATACGAGCGATCGCAAGCTCAGCTAGCTCAACAACGAGAGGTGCTTTGGCAAGAGTTTCAACAAGCTACGTTGCAAGCGATCGAATCTTGGCTGTTGCAATGGCCCACAGCGGCTTATGCGGCCCAACAGAACCCGCAAGCTCCAGCTCTGAAACTTCTGCCTTTACTTCAACCTATTAAAAACCTGTTGCAGGAATGGGGTGTAGAAGCGATCGCGGAAGTTGGAAAAGAACTACCTTACGACCCAACCCAGCATCAACTGATGGAAGGAACTGCTCAGCCTGGTGAGCTTGTGCGAGTGCGCTATACAGGCTACTGCCAAGGAGAAAAGCTACTCTATCGAGCTAAAGTAAGTCCCGTAGTGCTCAGAAAGCCCTGAGCCAGCTTAAAACCTAACGTTTTAGCATCCGCCAAGATTCAGAACCTGTATCTCTTGCATAATCTCTCATTCGACTGATGCTGCAATTGTGTGGATTTGTTGCAGTAGTAAGGAGAGCTAAAGCGTGGAGAACAATAAAAATGCGTAAGTTAAATATTGGTTTGACTGAAGAACAGCGTCAGGGCGTGGTTGGCTTGCTTAATCGCGATTTGTCTGATGCTTATTTACTTTTGATCAAAACTAAGAAGTACCACTGGGATGTCGTTGGTCCTCAATTCCGCTCTCTACACCAGATGTGGGAAGAGCATTACCAAGCTCTAACTGAAAGTATTGATATGATCGCTGAGCGAGTCCGCATGCTAGGTGGCTACCCTGTCGGAACTGCTCAAGGCTTTTTGGAAAATGCATCTATTCAAGAGCATGGTGGTGATATTCCCACAGCGGAACAAATGGTCTTTAACTTAGTCGGTGACCACGAGCAGGTGATTCGTAATCTGCGTGACCATGTGGATCAGTGCGGCGACAACTTCCATGATCAAGGAACGGCTGACTTCCTCACAGGCTTGATGGAACAACACGAAGAAATGGCCTGGATGCTACGTTCCTTTATTGAAGGACAATCCATCCAACCCGATGGTCAGACTAGCGCGGAACCCAAGCTAACTGTAGCTGCTGGCTAGATTCACTAGATTAATTTTGTAGGGCGTAGGAGGTGGAATCTAATTTCCACCTCTTTTTATTTGGTTGTTTGGGTAAAATTAGCTTTTGTGAAATGAAGCGATCGCAAAAGGCTTTTTTTGACTTGTTTCTGTAAAGGTAATTAGTAGGATTGAATGGTTAGGCGGAATCGCTGATAGAGGTTGAGTCATTTGGCTAGGGGAGTTTAGGGGTCTGCGAGTACAGAATTGGATAGTTAAGCGCAAATATTCCATTTCTGGCTTGAAGAGACCTAATCCCTATGACACCGGAAGAATTTAGAGAGGCTTATTTAGCAGCTCAAAATGGCTTGGGCAATGATCTGCAAACTTTAGTGAGTCTATCTAGAAGTTTTAGTGAACTGGCAACTAAATTTAGCGACTTAGCAGATAAAATTCCTGTAAATTACAGCAAAATCAATGAAATTGTTGAATCATTCATTGAGGAGCAAGAGGAACCATAATGGGTCATAGAATTGAGCAGATAGCTTCTAGCTGAGCTTCAATTGTTTTTACCAAATTCTCAAGAGCGATCGGTTTTGTGAGATAAGAACTAGCTCCTAAATCGATCGCCTTTCGCTTCTCGCTCTGGAAGGCATAGGCAGAAGCGATGATGACTGGAATAGCAGCCCAAGGAGATGCTTTCAACTGCTGTAACAGTGTAAAACCATCAATACAGGGCAACTTGAGGTCGAGTAAGAGCAAGTCAGGCTGAAACTTGGCTACAGATGGAAAGAAGTTGAGTCCATCAGGCAGGCTGAGAACGGTGTAACCCTCGGCTTCTAAGCAATCATGAGTGATTAGGCGATGAAGCTCATTGTCCTCAACGATCAAAATTCGCTTTTTAACCGTTGTTGAATTGCAAAGCTTAGTGATTGGCATCAGGCTCTCTATATCAAGTTTGTGTGAAGTTACAGACTCCCTTTATTGTGCGCTCAGTTTTCTCTACTGTACTCACTAAACTGGCGGAACTATAGTTAGCGAAATCGCTGAATAGCGGCTTTCCAATACCAGGCTGCAGGATGTCCGCTTGCTAAAACGCTCTTTTCGTAGAGCACCATTGAAAACATAGCCAAAGGGCTTGATGCAATCTTAAGGGTATATTTCATTCATGTGGTTAATGCTGATCTCTTTAGCTGCGCTCACCGGAGGCATTTGCGGCTGGATTTTCCAGGGGTATCGTTCCGTTATTCTAGGAGGTGCAATTCCTTGGTTTGGGCTGCTGGCGTGGCTACTCTACAACGAGTATTTCGTCCCCTACCAAGGAGGTGGAGCATCAATGTGGCCGATCGCTCAACTTTTTGCTGGCTCTATAGTGGCTGTGGTGGGTGTCCTTGCAGCGGTTGCTGTCCGTGAAGTCAAAGCGAGATGGCGAGGAAACAAGAGACTATAAAACTGGGCGTGCACAAATTGAACCCGTGCGAATCGCTCCCCTATTACCCTTCGTTGCCATTTGCTGACGGAATCCGGGAACCTGAGCGCGGAGATGAAGGCAGGCTCATGACGATTCAGTGGAAACGGGTTTTGGTGATGATCGCTCTAGGCAGTAGAACTGTATTTTACTCTCACCATTTGCAGCTTATGGGCTGCATCGTTACCGAGTTCATGCGGCGGGTGAAGTTTGATGCTTTCGCGCTCTTGCAGATGGTCGAGAGCAGGTTTTGTATAGGGAGGTTGACTGCGACTTGACCCCTAAGAGCGTTGTTTCTTCACCTCAGTAGGGCGATCGTCTTCCTATTGTCCCTCGTCATTGCTATTGCTGACAGCACACAAAAGCTACTGCTGAGGTGAAGCTAAGTTAACTTCTATTTGTTTCAGAATCGAAATAACTTCTGCTGCTGATGTCACAAAGGCAGTTTTAGCTGCTTCAGGATTCTCGTTAATCCAAGTTTCTACTTCATCAAAGAGATTTTTTTTAAGGCTTCGCTGAGGTTTTTTGTCCGATTGAAAAACTTGGCCCACCTTTGGTTGAAATTCCTGAGGATAGTACAGTTCAAAATCATGTTGCTGAAATTGTAAGAAGTGATCTTCCTGCCATCCACTAGAGACATATTGATTCTTTAGATCCTCAATCACTTCCTTCTCTTTGCTACCTCCATCAATGATGACCCAAACTAAATTTTTGTAGATGGGCTGAAGATGCAAAAATACAAATAGTCTATTAAAAGCCTCAAACTTATCTTTGACCTCGCTTAACGAGCGAGCTGAAAATGTTCTAAGCTTACCTTGTAATTTAGGAGCAAACCAAGGGATTAAATAGTCTCTAATAATTTTTTCTGCTGTGGCTTCTTCAAGAAATAGCCAAGCAGACCACAGATCGAAATCAAAAAACTCGTAACCTAGTTCTTCAAGAATGAGTGAGCGGGCTTCTCGGGAATTACCTACTTCTTCAACTCTTGAGGTGGGAATTCTATTTTCAAAATTCATTTTTACTTGAAATAGTTTAGTTTCAGGCTGTGCTCCTAAATACTTCACAACAATGTTTGAATGAGTTGTAATTATGAATTGATTATTTTCAGACTTCTCAGTAATAAGATTAAGAAGTTTCTTTAGGGCCTTTGGGTGAACATCATTTTCTGGCTCCTCAATCAAAAAAAGCTTATCATCAGCAATACACAAATCCACAATAAGGCCCACTAAGTTAGCAATACCTTCTCCCATTACTTCTAATGGTATGCTCTCAAAATCGCTAACAGTATAAGCTGCCTTTTTTCCACCTACTGAATTTACTGCTGTTATTCGAAATCCTATTATTTCTTCGCATGCTTTAACATATTGTTTATTTGCTGGTATGTCAGGGTTGGATAGGCGATCAATTTTTGCATACAGGTTATAAAAGTTTCCTGACACAAGATTAATGTGATCTAAATTGACTTGCTCTCCATAAGCGGTCACTTTTCTCTTTGATAAATAAGGGTATATAAAGTTTTTTGGCTCAGAATTTGAAATACCATAAGTATAGGCATTCGTAGTTTGAACTCCGCCGCCTGACTGATCTCCTACTAAACTAACATCAGAATTTTCCAGCTTAATTATTCCATTCAAAAATAGGTAGACTTTAAGTGTTTTTCTTAACTCAGCTTTTTTGCCAAAATATTTCTTGGGATTGTCAAATCGTAATTCAATGAAGCCATTATCTTGAAAAATACGCAAATCGCTAGTAAATACTTGAAAACCCTGCTGAACCCACGACACAGACTTTAGTAGTGTTGACTTTCCTGAGTTATTAGGTCCAATAATTAGATTGATTCCTTTGGATAAATTGATATTTGCGTCAACAAAACTTCTAAAATTTTTTAACTTTATTTCAGAAATACGCATGCAATTCTCTCTATTTACAGAAGTGGAACTAAGACTACATTTTTTGCTTTCGAAAATCAGGTTAGTTTAGCTAATTTAAGTGTCTCTTTTTCTATTTACCACCTCAAGTCGAACAAATGTATAAAAATCTTTCATATATTATGCTGTTCAGGTAGATTAAGGGATACGCTTCACCTTTACTATTAACTTACCAAGACCTCAGTCTTATCTATTGCTCGTGTCAAAGAAGATAGCCAAAAGGCGATCGCTCCCTCCCAAAAAACAACCCACTAGTTGCAGACTTTGGGGTTGTGAGCTGGCGATCGCTCAGTTCGGTGTAAAAATTTCTGTTTAAAACAACAAAACCTGCCCAATTAAATGAGCAGGTCTTATACGATCGGAGCGGCGGGATTCGAACCCACGACCCCTACTACCCCAAAGTAGTGCGCTACCAAGCTGCGCTACGCCCCGTCGTGCTTTACAAGCATAGCATAACTCTCCAATTCAGCACAAAAAATTAGAAAACCTTTAGTACCTGAAGGGCTTGCAGAAGATCGGGCACCGCTGAAGCAGGCCAACTGCCCTCTCCCCGTCGCCCAGATTGCAAAATAAAGCGCAAGCTGTAGGCATGGGGATAGCCTTCTGTTTCTAGCCAGAGGAGATCACTTTCCGCCTCACAACTGATCTTTTCTTCATCCATTAGCTCAGTTGCCATGTGCTGCATCGTGCCAGCCAGCTGTTCACTGAGTCGGCAAAGATCGTTTAATTCCGCCTCCGTCAGCTCGATCGCCCAGTCTTCGCCACCCACTAAACCCTGAAATTCTAGGGCGTTAGGGTCCCAGCCCAGCCGCCAGCCAGACCCACTCTTGACTAATCGTTCCATCTCGTCGCTTTAACATTCACAAAAAAATAGGGATAGCTGAGTGAACCAAGATCTAAGCGTCACTCAACTATCCCTCAAACTAAGTTGAACCAAACTCTTAGGGCAAGAGCAAGCGGGCATCCCCTGGCTTGGGTTGAAGTAGCCGAGGTGGTGCTGTTGCGGGTGGCTGAACCGCCCTCGATGGCACCCGATTACTTGGCGGCGCTTGAGTAGGAGTCGTCTGGCCTGTCCGAGGGCTAAACGCATTAGCCAAAGCTTGGGCTAAAGTATCGCGTTGGGATCGATTCAGCCGACCAATAGCAGTGCGATCGCCCTCTAGAGGATTCGTTTTTAGGCTGTCATACCCTGGATACCGGGATTCCTGCATCAGGCTATTCACACCCAAGTAATCCGCTAAGGTCAGCTTCCAGTCGAGGCGGTATCCCGGTGGTCGCCCTTTCACATAGACGTGATAGCGAATCATTCGCCGCACTAATGTGTTGTTAGGGTCTATTTTCCCCGTTTCTGTACTGACGTACTGGTTTTCACGGGGTAAGTTGGGAACCTGCTGGTAGACTTGCGGCCCAACATCCTCCAGTCTCACCAAGCTTTGCGAGAAAGCAGGAGTGGGATGGAATAAGCTAGGGTTGCCCAAAGTCATGACAGCCGCGATCGCAGTCAAACCCGCCACGCTAAGAACAGTCGCAATAAACTTTAGAACTCGATTTCGTCTTTTCACTCGCCGATAATTTCTGGTTGAGTTAGCTCATCCGACATTTCCATGATCGCCCGCAACACAGGTTTCATCTTGGGGTCATCAATGCTGTCAAAATCTTCAAACCGACGACGCTTCGCCCGGTTGGCAACTTGAACCGTGATTCGATAACGATTAGAAGCGGCACCAATCAAATCTTCAGCCCGTCGCATGATTTGGGTGGTATCGAACACAGAACGCTTGTGCATAGAATTTCTAACTTGGGAGAGCAATCTCTAGTCTATCAGGAGTCTCCAAGACGCTGTTTGATCGGTCAAAGTTGCCTTTATGTCTGCTTCTATAGGTGCATCAAGATTTGCAAAGTTTTTGTTTGAATGATAAAGTCCGATTCAGCGTTCAGGCGATCGCATGCGAACCCTTGAATCTCCTATTTCTCAGCAACAACGCGGGCTTGTCTTCAAGCATCACCCTCAAAAGATCGTCGCCCTAGGTGACAGCATTGTGTACGGATTTGGCGATCCAGTCGGGGGTGGCTGGGTAGATCGGCTCCGTCGCAGTTGGATGCTTCCGGACAGCCCTGGCCATGTCCTTTACAACTTAGGCGTGCGGGGAGACGGAGTCCAACAGGTAGCACAACGTCTAGAAAGCGAGTTTCGGTATCGCGGAGAGCTAAGAAACCGAGTACCAGACCTAATTGTGCTCTCGGTTGGTGTAAATGATTCAGCTCGCCTAGGCCGACCGACCGGACGCAACTTTACCGACTTTGAGCTGTTTCAAACTGAAATGAACGGTTTACTGGACCAAGCTAAGCAACTATGCCCAGTCTTGTTTGTGGGTATGGTGCCAGTGGACGAAGCCAAAATGCCGTTTCTAGATTGCTTCTATTACAGTCACTCGGAACAGGTACGCTACCAAGAATGCACGCAATTAGCCTGTGCAGAGCGGCAAATCCCTTATCTAGATGTATTCCAAAATTGGATAGAGCGGGGTGAAGACTGGTGGCGATCGCGCCTCTGTGACGATGGCCTTCACCCCAATGTAGCGGGATATCAGTCACTGCTAGAGGATGTCTTAAGTTGGCCCGCAATGGCTCAGTGGGCAGGACAAACGCTAACGACAGCCTAAACTATCGCGCGTCGCTACTTCTGTGACTGGATTAACTCCTTCAGCTCGTTTGCAAAGCTGAGCAATCTCGTAGCGATCGAGCACAGCATCGGTGAAGTCTGCCCCAGTAACAGTCGCACCCTCAAAGCTGGTGCGGGTCATGATGGCTTCCTGGAAAATCGCATTGGAAAGATCTGCCCCTTGTAAAAAGACGCGATCGACCAAGGCTCCAGTGAAGTTAACTCCCCTTAAGTTGGCATTGAGGAAGACACCTTTCGTTAAGATCGCGTTGGTCAAATCCGCCCCCTGAAAATTGCTCTCTCGCATTTCGGCAGCGACAAACGTTTTTCCGACCAAGTTGGCATGGGAAAAGTCTTGGTTGTTTAAGTTGGCGTTGTTATAGTTCACCGTATCTATCTGTGCCCAAGCTGGAGTAGCCGACAGAATAATCCACAACCACGCCAAGCTCAGCAGCAAAATAATTCCTAAGCAGCGCCGCAAAATAGGTTGAATTGTTTTCACAGAGAATAAACCTCCTGCACATTTATCTAGGTTAGCGGAGGCGTTGGGCCTGCTGCTTGTATCAGTTGCCAAGCTTGGTCTACGGCCTGAACCGAAAAACCAGCTTCAATTAATAGCTGACGCGCTTCATCTACAGTCACAAATTGTAAGTCTGGAAACTGGGTCACGTCATAGGTGTCTGATTGGGATCGCGCCATTGCCTCCGCCCAAGTTCGCAACTCCGGTAAGCTGGACGATGCAACGGGGGTAGTGATTGACTGTGACTCATCACCCATCGTCTCAGAACTAAGTTGCTTGGCCGTCAGAAGCGCCAATAGACAATACAAAACTTCTGCTTGGAGTGAAGTTAAGGCGGCAGGAACTGCTGTGATTGCTGGCTCTGGGGAAGCGATCGCAGGTGGAGGAGGTGCTGCTTTTGCTGCTGCTTTTACAGGCTTTTTGTCTGGGAAAGGCGTAGTTGAAGAAATAGTTTTTGCGGTTTTACGGGTTGCCACACCCGCTAAGAAAGCTCCTAAAATAGCTCCAGTTCCTAGCCCCGTGAAACTTCCTTTCCACATAGCTCCGGGAGCAGTAGCAACTTTGCAAACCAATTTAGGCCCCAAAAAGCGAGCTTCACAGGCCCGATTTTGGGCAGAAACGCCAAGCTGTCCTCCCAGGTACGCCCCAAAAACACCTGACGTGAGCGCAGTAACCGTGCAAATTAGGGTACGTCTAGGAGACATCAGCGCCTCTGGCGGGACTTTTAGATGGGCTTACCAAGCTGACTTAGGTTTATTCTAAGCCAGCTTTTTAATTCAGCCTAGCTTTTTAGCTCAGCTAGATCAGCCCGTATTCCGCATACCCGCAGCAATGCCGTTGATGGTGAGCAAAGCTCCCCGGAGCAGTTCTCCCTTGCTATAGCGGGAGCGAATAATGGCAGTAGTAGAGCTGCTACGATGCTGGCGCAAACGCTTGAGCAGAGAAACCTGCAAGAATCCCAGCGGAACAATCGTGCCATTGCGAAGTTGCACCGATCGCTGTAGCTCTGGGTCACCATCCAGTAAGCGCTTATGACCCGTGATAGTTAGCACCAAATCTCGTGTCAGGTGGTATTCCTTAGCGATCTGCTCGTACAAAGCTTCAAATCGGGCACGGTCTTCTGGCTCTGACAGCTCTCCTACATAGTGGTGGGCAATTTGTAAGTCCACCTTGGCCAAAGTCATTTCCACCTTAGAAATCACCATCTTGAAAAAAGGCCACTTGTAGTAGAAGTAGCGCAACAGCTTCAGATGCTCTTCTGGTTCCTCTTGTAAAAATTGATCTAGAGCAGCGCCGACCCCATACCAAGATGGGACTAAGAAACGGCTCTGAGTCCAGCTAAACACCCAAGGAATAGCCCGCAAACTGCCCAGGTCTTTTTTGCCGCCCCGACGCGCTGGCCGAGAGCTGATTTGCAGTTGACTAATTTCTTCGATCGGGGTGACTTGGTGGAAGAAGTCAACAAAGTCTGGCTGCTCGTAGATCAAAGCGCGATAGTGGGTCCGCGATCGCCGAGACAGTTCCTCCATAATTTCGTTCCAGGGTTGAATGTCATCAAACCCGTTCCGCAGCAAGCTGGTTTGAATCACCGCAGTCGTGACGGTTTCCAAGTTAAAGAGCGCCAGTTCGGGCAAAGAATACTTAGAAGCTAAGACTTCTCCCTGCTCGGTAATCTTGATCCGACCGTTGACGCTCCGACCGGGCTGCGCCAAAATCGCTTCGTAAGCAGGGCCGCCACCGCGACCGACCGATCCACCCCGACCGTGGAAGATCCGCAGATGAATTCCGTAGGTTTCGGCAATCTGCTGCAATGCTTGCTGAGCCTTATGAATTTCCCAGTTGCTGCTGAGGAAGCCAGAGTCTTTGTTGCTGTCCGAGTAACCCAACATCACCTCTTGCAGCATCGGCAGCATCAGCTCTGGGTTGGTTGCTGCTACATAGCCCCCTGCCAGAAAAGCCCGATACAAAGGCAGTTCAAAGATATCTAGCATCACCGAGGGCGCTTGCTTCAAGTCTTCCACGGTTTCAAACAGAGGCACAACCTGAAGCGTCCCCATACCCGTAGCGGGGTCGTAAAGTCCTGCTTCTTTGGCCAAGAGCAGCACTTCTAGCAAGTCGCTAGCCTCGTGACTCATGCTAATCACGTAGGTTTGGCAAATTTCAGGGCCAAACTCCTGCTGCAATTTCCGCACGACCCGGAAGGTTTCAATAATTTCGCAGGTTTTTTCGGAGAAGGGCAGCTCGGCTGGAATCAACGGTCGCCGCGTTTGCAACTCAGTAGCAAGCCAGAGCGATCGCTGTGCCTCTGACATGTCGTTGTAGGACTTGGGCAGAATTTGCAGATATTCTGCCACTTCGTTAAACACATCTGAGTGGCGGGAGCTTTCTTGACGAATATCCAAATGAGCCAGGTTGAAACCATAAATCTCCACCTGACAAATCAGATTCTCTAGCTCGCGGCAGCTCAGCCCCGTCGCGGTCAAGTTGCGATGAATCAGTTGCAGTTCTGCTAAGAACTCAGCCCCAGAGCGATAGGTATTGGCAGGCTGGCTCTCTAGAATTTCGTTTTGCAAATAATCGCCCGTCTGCAAGCGGGAGTTGCGTGCCTGAGTATTTTCTAAGCGTTGGAGGACGTAGGCAAGCTTGAGGCGGTACGGTTCTTGGCGATAGCGAATGGCCAATCGGTCATACACGTCAGGCAGTTGCATTTGGTCCTGTTCTAGAGATTCCAGCAGGTCAGGTAAAACATCGCACCAATGCAACGAGAGGCTCAATAAGTTGGTGAGCCGCCGCACCGACTGGAGGTATTTTTCTAGAACTAAGTTGCGCTGGTAACAGGCCGTTTGCCAAGTAATTTGAGGCGTAACAGAAGGGTTGCCGTCTCGGTCTGACCCAACCCAAGAGCCGAATCTACAGAAACTATGCTGAGGCGGACGCAAACGCGGGAAAGAAGTGTCAAGCGCCCGTTTGAAGCGTTGATAGAGCTGAGGAATCACATCAAACAACACTTCTTGGAAATAGTGCAACGTATAGTCCACTTCATCCAAGACCGTGGGCTTAAACTGGTGCAACTCGTCGGTACGCCACCAAAGCCGAATTTCTTCAGTCAGTTGTTCTCGCAGGGCTTCCAATTCCCAGGAAGAAACGAGGTTGGCTGCATCACCACCTTCCTCAATGCGATCGAGCTGGCGCAGAATTTTGGCAATCCGTCGCTGTTTGTCCCGAATCGTATGGCGAACAATCTCGGTGGGGTGCGCAGTGAAGACCAGACGCACATCCAATTGATCAATCAATCTTTGAATATGCTGCGGGGGCACATTCAGTTCTCGTAGCTTGGGAAACAGCCCGTGAAATGTCCCCATCTCTCGGCGGGGTGGGTTGGTTTCTTGCAGGCTCTTTTCTAGGAGATTGGCCTGTAAATCTAGTTGTGGCTCGGCAGCAGGCTGTTCGAGGGGTTCGCCCATGAGCGAGGCGATTAAGTCTTGGGAGCGATCGCTATTTTGCGATCCACCCCCCTCGTACGCAGCTCGATATTGTTGCTGTTGGCCCCGCTGCTCGTAATGCTGCTCGACAATATTGATTAATTGAAAGTACAGCGCGAAAGCACGAGCGGCCCGAATCGCTTCGTTGAGGTCGAGCTTTTCGACGACCTTTAACACCTCTGGTTCCAAAGCATTGGCGGCTTGTCCTTCCGGCGAACACATGGCCCGCAGTTGATTTAACAAGTCCACCAGCTCTTGACCGCATTCTTGCTGTAGCACCGATTCCCACAAGTCTTCCACGACTTTTAGGCGTTCGCGTAGGGGAAATGGCGTTTTTTGATGCGGAAACAGCTCTGAGGTAGTGCTCACAGCCATTGTTTGTGATGCCTCTGGGGCCGACATGGCTACAGAGCTGTAGGCATCATCTGACGAATGGAAGGTTGAACTCATGGAGTCTGTTCCAGCGCAGTTAAAATACTCAACAATTTTATGGGTTAAGCTCTAGTTTTGGGGGTTTTAGCGTCAATAAAGCCTGACTCTACCCCAATCTTTCGCTTGTTTCAGTTCATTACTAGCATTGAGAGCTGTCGCTTTCTTCAGGCAGTCTGGCAAACTAACTTCAAGTAGTTATTGAGACCAATCTCAGGCAGTATAACGAGAACTCGCTAGATTTTAGAGTTAAAAAATAGTATCAGAATTCCAGTGACTTAAAGTTCACTCAGAAATTTCGGAGTTAGCTGGATGAGGCGTTGGAAAGTCTATAGGGGGTAGGCGATCGCCTCTAAATACTTCCTCACTCATCTGCCCCAACTCTTGCATCCACTCGGCTAAGGCTTTACCGCCCAACAAGGCTATAAGTAAAGGGCCAGTAGCTAAGCTCAACCAGGGGTTAGGGTTGGCTCTGGATCGATCAGGGTTAGGTCGCTTTGAGGTGGATGGCATAGCAAGGCCCTACAGACTGCTAATCAAGCGTTGAGTTGGAAAACTGTCAGGTTGAGGCGGCTTACTAGTCTTAACTAGCATGTGGTACGCTGCGTCAAAGCTCACCCTGTTATAGTCAGACGGACAAACCAGTTGTAAAGCTTTTTTAGCAATCCTCAGCCACTTTTGGAGCTTGGTATTGCTCTAGTAATACTCTAGTAATAAAAGACTTAAGCTGGTATTTGCACAGCGTCTTAGGATGAGATAGTCTTCGTCAGTATAACGTTTCTGGAAGCGATCGCATCTGTCTTAGAAGTTTAACCAAACTTAGGGGTTTAACCAGGCCAGAGGGCGTTATTCGTAAAAGGCGGGCTGCTCAGTTGAATCAATCCAACGGGTCGGGGCTTTGATGGTGAATGTAAATGAACGGGCTTCAGGTCGTCAGGCCGTCATCGCACAGTGGGTTGTCCGTGCCATTAATTTGCATGGCGTACGGGTCCACGTTAGGTTGCGCGGAAATCTCCTCCATATTCTGTGTGAAGGACCGCAACCTCCGGACTCGGCTGTCGTGATGAGTCGCGTGGTAGAAGCGCTAGCTCAAGCAGATTTGGCTGCCTTGCTGCCTCCCGATCCACATCCGATTTACCAGATTTTCCTCTATGGTCGTGGCTTAGGGAGCGATCGCCCTAGTTGGTCAGAGCCCATCTATCTCAACCAGCTCGATCAGCATTTAGAACAGCTGAAGCATCTCCAACCCCCACCTCCTGATCTCTCTAGCTTTGCCTTACGGCAACCGCCTCTACAATCCCGTGACTCAGCCACGACTGCGCTCAAAGCAGTTCCTACGACTCAGAAAGCCAATAGACCACCCTCTAATAAACTGGCAAGTTCGCCAACAGCAACTCAACCCAAAGCTCCTGCCCCTACAGCTCCTCGCTCTGCCTCGGCAGCAGGTACAGCCCTCTTGGTTCCCAACCGCACTTTAGCAAAGCAAGGTAAACCAGAGGCGATCGCTCGTTATTTGAGTGAAACCCTGGGAGCAATGGGAGTTGCGGTTGAAGTAACGGCTAAGGCGATTCCCTGTACGCCTGATGCTGCCACCGATCACCAGCATCGCAACCAGCGGCTTTGGATTATCTGTGAAGCACCCTACAGCCCCGATCCTGCGACTCTCGCCGAGCCGATCGCGCAAAAGCTCCGAGGTTTGGAACTAGATAGTTTTCGAGACGCTCTAGTTTTTAGTCAGGTCAGCGGTGAGGCTCGACCCGATTGGCGGCTGCAGGTTGACTTAACCCCTCCCGATGAAATGCTCAAAGACTGGGCGCGTTGGGGAGATGTACAAGCGATCGCCCGCCTCCTCAATCGCCCCCTGGCCGTAGAGAAAATTGAAGTGGTAGCAGAGCTAAAAGAATCAACCCTGCATCTACTTTGTAGTATTGCTAACTCGGATGGCAAAAAAACGAGTGAAGCGCCCAGCCGAGCAACGGTAGTCCCGACAATTTCAACTTTACTGGAAGCTTTAGCACCCCAAGGGATTCATGCAGCCACTCTTTACGGGCAGGTGGCGGGTCAGGAAGCGCCTGCTTGGGTAGATTGGCTCAACTTACCTGCGGCTCAACATGGCGCATTAACAGACTCAGCGCTGGTATTGGCGCAACAAGGCGATCGCCCTGCCTTGCAGTTTTTATTGAGTCGCCTACTCAACCCCAACCTCGATCGGCGCTTGGCGACTGGAGGAGTACGCATTCAAGTCCTAGATCGAGAGGATTTGTTGCACATCATGAGCGATGCGCCCGTTTGCCCCAAGCAAAAGCAGGTGGGGCAAACCGTCGCTAAATTTGTGCGGCAACTCAAGATTTCTCACGTAGCAGGCATTCGGGTGTATGGCCGCCGCGCAGGTCAGAAGCGTCCATTGTGGAGTTATGGCGCTGACTTTGCTACCCGCGATCGCCTCGTACCAGAAGCCACTCCAGAGTTTGCCGCTTCAGATGCTTATGTCAATGAGTTATTAACCCAACCCAACGAAATTGGTCTACGCCCTGAGCTAACTTCTGAAGCCCTACAGGCAGCAGTCAGCCAAACGACCCAGCGCGTAACTCAAACGCTGCAACAGATTTTGCTGCGATCGCAGTTATTCCTGCCCAACGATCAACCTTTGGGGCAGCAAGGCAGCTATAAGGCAACAGCAGTGGCTGTTGTTTGGGGTACCTTAGGTCTGCTGTTAACCCTGCAAGCAGACTGGGTCTTGGGGCAAATTCTTCAAGTGAGAACCAATGTAGCCTCGGTAGATGCTCGGCCCACAACTGCATCCGCTAAAGGAGCGGTAGAAGGATCGGCAGAAAGATCGGCCACTCAAGAGTCTGTAGCTACGAAATCTGCGGCCACCCGACCACGTCCTCCCTTAGCTGTGCCTAAACCCCCGGTATCGCTCAAGAAACCTCAGGGGAATGATCAAAAAGTCTTTAATGCATCTGGCTTTACCGAATCAATTACTCCAGTAGAAGCCTTGGCAAATGGCAGTGGAATCGCCCCCAAACCTTTACCCGCAGAACCGCTAAAAACGACTGCCACTTCAGCTGCTATTCTGGCCGCAGCCCGATCGCCTTATCCCACCTTCAACAGTCGTCAATTAGATGAAAAGTTAGCCCTTTACTATCAGCGTCTCGCGGAATCTGGCCCCCCCGACATCTTGGTTATAGGAAGTTCCAGAGCCTTGCGAGGCATTGACCCCGCCGCCCTCCAGAAAGCTTTGGCCACTCAAGGTTACGCTGGCTTGAGTGTGTTTAACTTTGGGGTAAATGGAGCGACCGCTCAAGTTGTAGATGTCATTTTGCGCCAGGTGCTCACGCCTGACCAGATGCCGAAGCTGATTGTGTGGGCGGATGGGGCGCGAGCGTTTAACAGCGGTCGAGTTGACATTACTTACAACGCGGTCGCTGTTTCTGAAGGGTATCGGCAAGTTTTGGCGGGTAAGATCCCTGATACACCGAATGGTGCGGCTTCGAGCGCTGCAACTTCAGTCGCCACAAACAACCTGAGTACTGCAACTCCAGCAGGGACGCCCTCTGATACCAACCAGGCTGTTGGCACTTCTTTGGCAGCTAGTTATCAAGCCTTGAACCAATGGATGAATGAATCCTTGGGTACCTTTTCGGCAACCTATGCCCAGCGCGATCAACTGAAACAGTTATTGCAGCAACAATGGTCAGGTGTGTTGAAGCAAAATCCAACTTTAGAGGAATTACTGGCGACTCAAGGCCAATTTGCGGCAAAATCAGCCTCGCCTAATGCTGAGGGAGTTGAAGCAGATTCACTCCTCTATGCAATCGATTTTGATGGTTTCTTGCCACTGTCTCTGCGGTTTAATCCCGCGACTTACTATCAGAAATACGCCAAAGTTTCGGGAGACTACGATAGCGACTATGATGCATTTGAGTTGAAAGGCAAGCAAATGCAGGCCCTCACGTCTTTGGTGCAGTTTACCCAAGCCCAAGACATCCCCCTAGTTTTTGTGAACCTACCCCTGACCCAAGACTATTTAGATGCTGTCCGGATGGAGCATGAAGTTGAGTTTCGCCAGCAGATGCTCCAGCTAGCCACTGAGAATGGATTTGTCTTTCGAGATTTGAGTCAGCTTTGGCCTGCTGAAAATGACTATTTTTCTGACCCTAGTCACCTGAATCGCTACGGAGCCTACGAAGTCTCAAGCCGCTTGGCTCAAGACCCCCTAATCCCTTGGCCGCGATCGCAAACTTCAACCGCTAACACCCCCTAAACTTTGCCAGTCCCAGATAGCCATTTCTGATGGGACAATTCTGTCGTATCCTCGGCCCAGTTGGTTCTGCTCCTACCCATGACCTTTCTTTCGCTGACCTACGGACTCTTTCTGCTCATCATTCTCGGCATTTACTGGTCGGTTCGGGAACCGTGGTGGCGGTTGTGGACCCTGTTGATTGCTAGCTTGGTGTTTTATGCCTCCTTGCAGGTGGTCTATATTCCCCTGCTGTTTGCGAGTTTGTGGCTAAATTTTCGGGTTGGGCAAGCGATCGGTGAGCCACCCGATTGGCGAATTGAAGACTGGCAGTTCGCGCAACAGGATTGGAATCGCCGTCGAGCTCAGTTATTGTGGTTTGGCATCATCGCCAATGTCCTGCTGCTAGTGGGCTTTAAGTACGTGCCTTTCTTACTCTCCAGCCTAGGAGGTGGGCTAAATTGGGCCGCTGCGCAGCAAAATGCTAGTTGGCTAGACGCAAACCTAGTAGTACCGCTAGGACTAAGCTTCTTTACGTTTGAGTGCATTGCCTACTTGGTCGATGTCTATCGCGGTGCTCCCGCCACCCAGCAATTTCTCAAGTTCTCTGCTTATAAACTGTTTTTTCCCAAGTTGATTTCTGGGCCGATTACCCGGTTTCACCTGTTCGCCACCCAATTTAAAGCACAGCGGTTTCCGAAGCCAGATCAGATAGTAGAAGGGATCTGGCTGATTGCCTGTGGTGCGCTCAAAAAAGGGCTTTTGAGCGACAACATTGGTACTTTTGTCGATCTTTGTTTTGGGAATATCCAGCGGGCGGGTAGCGGTGACTTGTGGCTCGCCACTTTTGCCTACGGCTTGCAACTTTATTTAGATTTCAGCGGCTACGTTGATATTGTCCGAGGCAGTGCCATTTTGCTCGGCTTCAACCTGCCACAAAATTTTGACTTTCCCTACCTCTCCACCAGCATTGCCGATTTTTGGCGACGTTGGCATATGACTCTGGGGGACTGGCTGCGGAACTACCTTTACTTTCCGCTCGGAGGCTCCCGTCAAGGATTACAGCGAACCTGCCTCAACCTGATGATTGTGATGCTGATCGCGGGAATTTGGCACGGAGCCGCTTGGGGCTTTGTGGTTTGGGGAGCCATCCACGGGCTGGCTTTGGTGGTGCATCGACTCACACAGGCTTATAGCGATCGCGTCCCTGCACTCAAAACCTTCTGGCTCAGCATTCCGGGTGGGGTTACTGCTTGGTTGATTACGCAACTGATGGTGTTTACAGCCTGGATTTTCTTCCGCCTCCCCAATTTAAAAGACTCGCTTTGGGTGGTGCAACATCTTTGGGGTCACACAGCGGATGCCCAATTTACCCAAAAGATTTATATAGAAGGGTTAAAAATGGAGCGACCTCAAATCGCCCTATTGTTGTGGTTAATTGTGGCGTTAATGGGCATTGCCTATGCTTTTAGCCGAGGCCTGAAGTTACAAATCAATTGGCCGCTAAAACTGCTGCTAGTCCCGATTAGCTTCTACCTAGTTTGGTTGCTAGCCCCTCAAGGCAGTCTGCCCTACATCTACTTTGACTTCTAGAGCCATCCCTAGGGGGTTCTAAATGAAGCGCTAAAAGCAACTTTAAAACAAGGAAGCCCTGGTCAAATTGATCAGGGCTTCTGTTTATTAAATGCCAGCTAATTTATGTAAGTCGCTGGCGGCTTTTATTTGTTTTTTATTTGTACAATCATCTTCGCTAACTTCTGGCTCCCAGGCTAGGGTTAATCTACCCATTCATTACCCAAGGCTTGTAGGTAGCGGCTTTAGAATCTTTTTATGATTGCTTCGACAAGACTCTAGCTGCGGAAAAAACCAAATAATTATGATACCAAAATTCCTTTACAAAAATTAATTACTCTGTAGTTGAACACTCCCAAGGAACGAACATTATTTAACAACATTGAGGAGAGAAATTAGGTTAAACCTATATATTAGGTAGCCAGGTTTTGGCCCCCTTAACTGCTTCATCTCAATACATCCAAGCAAGTTAAAGGCTCTCTCCACACAGAGGGCGCTTTTTTCATTAGGCTAGAAATAGAATCGGGTGACGTTACAAGAGGCTACCTGGACGAGGTGAGTACCTTTTGCGGCCTGAGCTTCACTCACAAGCGATCGCCAGAATTTTTGTGAGTCGAGCAACTGCAACCGTTATGATTTGAGCTTGGATGAATTTAGGAGGCAGTCCCACGGTTTACGCACGTCCCTTAGCTCGCTTAATTGAGCAACTACAACGCTTACCAGGTGTGGGGCCTAAAACCGCGCAACGGCTCGCTTTACATATTCTCAAACGTCCAGAAACAGAGGTCCAAGCACTTGCTCAAGCTTTGATGGAAGCAAAGCAACAGATTGGCCTGTGTTCTGTCTGTTTTCACCTGTCGGCTGAACCTGTTTGTGAAATTTGTCGCACCGCAAATCGCGATCGCACTACGCTCTGTGTCGTAGCCGATTCACGAGATGTGATTGCGATCGAAAAAACCCGAGAATATCGCGGTAAGTATCACGTATTAGGCGGCTTGATCTCACCGATGGATGGAATTGGCCCCGACCAACTCTACATCCATCAATTGGTGCGGCGAGTCAGCCAGGATAAGGTTCAAGAAGCCATTCTAGCCATTAGCCCTAGTATTGAGGGTGAAACGACCACCCTCTACGTCGGCCAGCTATTGAAGCCGTTTACAAAAGTGACTCGGATTGCCTTTGGCTTGCCAATGGGGGGCGACCTAGAGTATGCCGATGAGGTGACGTTGGCAAGGGCACTAGAGGGCCGACGAGAGTTGGACTAGAAGTAAGTTTATGGCACTAAAACGGTAGGCGATCGCCCCTCACCCACCTGCCATAAACTACTTCAGCTTTTGCTTAATGAAGGTGACAATCTGCGTTAGTTGTTTCTTCAGCCCATCAATTTCTGTCTGCATCTTGGCAATCTTCTCATTCAGCGCTTGAATCTCAGCAGCCGATGCTCCTGACTCTGTAGGTGCTGCTGCGGTTGCTGTGGGGGCTGCGGCTGCGGGGGCTGGTTGTACCCGTGGCAGTTTTGCTTTAGCCATTGAGGCCTTAATCGCTTCAATTAGCTCTTTCTGCTCAAAAGGCTTTTCAATAAATTCGAAAAACTCAAAAGGCTCAGGGATTTTCTCGGTCACTTCTTCGCGACGCCCTGACATCACCACGAGGGGAATGCTTTGTAAATCGGATTGATTCTGAATCTGTTGAAATACTTCCCAGCCACTCATCCGGGGTAGCAGAAAGTCTAGCATGATCAGGTTTGGCCGTTCTTGCCGGATTAAGTTAAGACCTTCAACCCCATCTTTTGCTTCGAGAACTTCAAAGTTACCTTTGGGTAACATATCTCGCACTCGCATCCGGATGACTCTGCTGTCATCGATAACTAGGATCTTGTGACTTGCCACAACTGACTCCTTAGGGGGTGACTCAAGGTTTAGTGAAGATTTGGATTATTATTTCTCGACCGTCCTGCTGTTTGATCCTGTCGGAGGATAACCTTAGGTGAAGAATTAATCAATGCACAGTTAAGTAGAGAAATTTGGTATACATCACTCAAGTGATGTTGAGTACAGGCATAGTGGTAATTCTATGACACCATAAACCAGCGTAGCTTCTGCAAGTGAAATTACTCTAATTTCGGCTGGGTTAAACACCTGTCTGGTGATGTTGGCACAGGACAGGCATTCTAATATGCCCAAAATCTCCCCAAAATTAATCTAAAAGCAAAAGCGATCGCGCTACCGTTGACTTTCGCATAGATTGCGTTTTGGTGACTGCCGCTATTATCAGTGACGCGAAAAGTCAAAATTGCAATTTCGATAACAAGTTCTAGAATTTGTAATCAGACGACCTGAACTCGCTAACCCCTGGCTGGAGCCACCCAAGTTTTATGCCTGCCGAAGTAGAGCCAACCCTACAACCAACCCTACAGCCAACTTTACCGACCCCATCTGCTGCTACCCGTCGAGCTGAGATTACCAGCATGCCCGAATGGCTCCGGCGTCCGGTGGGTAAGGCTAGTGAGATTTCTACGGTTCAAAAGATTATCAAGCAGCGGCAGATTCACACAATTTGCGAAGAGGGACGCTGTCCGAATCGGGGAGAGTGTTACGCCCAAAAAACGGCAACCTTCCTGCTGATGGGGCCTATCTGTACTCGTGCCTGTGGCTTTTGTCAGGTGGATAAAGGCCATGCCCCGATGCCACTTGACCCTCAGGAACCAAAGAAAATTGCTGAATCAGTTAAGTTACTAGGGTTAGAGTATGTAGTACTGACCTCAGTCGCGCGAGATGACTTGCCCGATCAAGGAGCGAGTTGGTTTGCAGCTACGATGGCAGCGATTCGCAAAACGAACCCCAAAACTCAAATTGAAGTGCTGACCCCTGATTTTTGGGGTGGCCGAGCGGCTGATTTAGAGGCAGCAGAGATGCAGCGGCAGCGAATTGCTAAAGTGGTTTCGGCTCAGCCTGCTTGCTACAACCACAACATTGAAACAGTGAAGCGCTTACAAGGCCCAGTCAGACGTGGTGCAAAGTATGAGCGATCGCTGCAAGTCCTGCAAGTGGTGAAAGAGCTAAACTCCCAGATTCCGACCAAGTCTGGCTTAATGTTGGGGCATGGCGAAACCGAATCAGAGGTGATACAGGCCCTGAAGGATTTGCGGGCCATTGATTGCGATCGCCTCACCCTGGGTCAATACATGCGCCCATCTCTAGAACACTTACCCGTCCAAAGATATTGGACTCCCGAAGAATTTGAGCACTTAGGGGCGATCGCCCGTGAAATGGGGTTCTCTCATGTGCGCTCTGGCCCCTTAGTGCGTAGTTCTTACCATGCTGGGGAAGCGGTTTAGCCAGCCTAAGGGTTTAGTAGGGAAGTCCCTCGCGGGATTGAGAAAAATCTTCGCTAAAGCAAAATAAAATCTTCCTACTGGCGCGTGTGTTCGACCCAGGCTCTTTGGTATCTCTGTTTAGTAGAGTTACACAGACACAGTCGAGTTACACAAGGAGCTTGTTTAATGAACGCTCAATCAATGAAATCATCTGTTAAAACCAAAGCAGTTGTGGATGAGTCTAAGCCCCCTTATCCATACCGCACTATTGTTAGCTTGGTTCTCTTAGCTGGCAATTTCTTGGTTGCAGCTATTTACTTCCGTGCGATCAACCCTTAGTGGTCTCAGACTTCTGCTTTGGTTCGGTTTTGGTCTACTTAGGTTAGGCGCTAGTGTTACTCAAATTGTGCCCTTAAATAAGCCTTGTGGCCGCACGAGTAGCACTAGCACCATGATTAATAAAGCTACTCCTAGCTTGTATTCGGTGGGTAGCCAGTAAGTGCTAACTTCTTGGGCCACCCCAATAATCAAAGCACCCGCGATCGCGCCATAAGGATTACCAATCCCGCCTAGGATGACTGCGGCAAACATGGGCAAAATCAGAAACCAGCCCATGTTAGGACGCACGGCGGTAATTAGACCGTACATGCCACCCCCCAAGGCGGTGAGGCTACCCGCAATCACCCAAGTCCAGATTACGACTTGGTCTACGTTAATTCCCGACACCCGGGCTAAATCGATGTCATCCGCCACAGCTCGCATCGCTTTACCGATTTTGGTGTTTTGTAAGAGGTAGTGCAGGCCCAAAATCACTAAAATCGCTAGCCCCACAACAATCAGGCGATAGTAAGCAATTCGAATCCCAAAAAGGCTGACGGCAGAGGCGACTGGTAGGTCGTAGTTTTGATTCCCACCGCCCCAGAACAAAATAATGCCGTTGCGAAGAAATAGGGCTAGACCAATGGAAATGATGATTAGGGTGGTGGAAGAAGCTCGGCGATCGCGCATAGGCGACCACAACAGTTTTTCGATGAGCAACACTGCCAAAATAGTCCCGACCACGCCCAGGACTACGGCCAGCCAAATGTTAAGCCCAAAACCGTTAGCTAAGAGCGTGAGGTAGGCTCCTAGCGTCAGAAAATCACCGTGGGCAAAGTTAGCTAAGCGCAAAATTCCATAGGTGAGTGTCAGACCGACAGCTGCCAGAGCAATGATGGAGCCGACTGCAATGCCATTCACAAGGAGTTGAGCCAACTGCTGACTGAGGAGCTGACCCGACAGCTGAGCCAATAAATGCATAGTTTGGGTAACCGTCACATGTTCTATCGCTCTGATTGTCCCTAAACCAGAGCCGTTTGCAAAGCTAACTCAGCCACCAATCTCAATTACCAACGATTAAAGGGATGCTTGGCTAGATTAGCGTTGTAATAACGAGGGTCATGGGAAACTTCTTCGCCAGCCCAATTGGGTAAGGTAATAGCTTGGTCCGCATCGCTCAGTTCAACTTCCGCCACCATTAACCCTTGGTTGTCGCCAGCAAACTCATCCACTTCCCAAATTAAGTTGTCCCAAGCAACTTTATGGCGAGTTTTTTCGATTAGAGGCGGCTCACAAAGATGATTGAGCATGGTTTCTGCGTCGGCTAGCGGAATACTGTACTCAAACTCCGAGCGAGAATAGCCAACCGTGGGGCCTTTGATCGTGATGAAACCGCGATCGCCCGCAATTCGGATTCGCACCGTTTTAGTGGCGCTAGAAGAAATGTAGCCTTGGCGATAGCGGGTGCTGCTCAGCAAAGTGGGATCAGAGCGCTGCTGGAATTGCTGCCACTCTTCCGGTTTAACGAGAAATTTACGTTCGATTTCAGTAGCCATTAGCCAGATAGTTGTTGATTGAGGTAAAGAAATGCCTCAACTTCTGCTGGGGTCGGTTGAGCGGCGATCGCGCCTGGTCGTGTGGTGGTTAAAGCTCCAACCGCACTGGCGTAGGTGACGACCTTTTTGGCTGTTTCGGGATCGCTGAGGCTTTGCAGCCCATTTTGAGCCACTTGATGCAGAAACCCAGCGACAAAGCTGTCACCTGCGCCTGTCGTGTCTTCTGATTCCACCTCAAAGGCGTTTAAGTGACCTTCATTCCCGCCCAAGTAATAAGCGCAGCCCTTGGCTCCAGCCGTCACTAGCACACTCTCGGTGTTCCCCAGACGATGGGCGATCGCGCCGGGATCACTAGTGCCGAATAGCCACTCCGCTTCTTCGTCCGCGAGCTTGAGAAAATCAACTCGCTTTAGCAAATCTTGAATCATGGCAGGCGCAATTTCTGGATCAGGCCAGAACATGGGTCGCCAGTTTACATCCACTAAAGTCTTGACATAATGCTGCTCTGCTAACTGCAAAGCCCGTTCTGTAGCGGCTCGGCTCTCTGGGTAGGCTAGCTCCAAGGTGCCTAACACCAAGAAATCAGCTGCCTCAAACAGCTCAACTGGTAGCTGGTCAGCTTGCAGGTGAGTATCGGCAAATTCTGCCGTATCTAGATCCCCAAAGCCAGAAAACATGCGATCGCCTGTCTCTGAACGCAACACATAAACTTGGCGCGTAGGAGCGGTGGGATGCTGCTGCACTCCCCTGGTGTCCACGCCCACAGTTTGCAACAGTTGAACCAAACTGGCTCCTGGCTCATCTTGACCGACACAGCCGACGAACCCAGCTGTGGTGCCGAGCTTAACCAGCGCACAAGCGACGTTAGCTGGAGCCCCACCAGGATAGGGAGTCCAAGACTCTACTTGCTCTAGCGATCGCCCCAATTGATTCGCCAAGCAGTCAAATAAAATTTCGCCAAGACAGAGGACTCGCGGGTGAACCACACCAACACTCCTTCTTCATTTCTCCAAGCCTATCAAACACCGCCTTTTAGTAGCGGTCTTTAGCCAAATTGCCGCTTTCCCAAGAAACTGCAACTGAGCTAAGTTAGAGCCTTATACAAGTAACAGACCCGACTGTCAGGAACCACCCTAGACGCCTATCATCATCAGAAAATTGGGTCTGAAACCCCGTGCTTCTAGCACGAGCAGAAAACTTAAGTCGTGAGGCTTGGGAATCACCGCACTTCTAGGGTGGTGAGGATGTCAAAGGGGCGAATTTCACTTTTCTCGCGGGTCAGAGCTTAATCAGTGGCCTCCTGGATCTGAGCTGCCACCCGCTCTCCAAATTCTGAATCTGTATTGGCTAAGCCCAATAGTTGCAGATATTCGGTTTTGGTGAGTCCTACGGTCGCAATAATTTCTAGGGCTTCAGTTTCTATATCGCGTTGAACTTGCAGAGATTCGGATTCAGTTTCGGCTCCCTGTAGCTCACCTTCCCGGCGTTCAATCAGATCCAGTACTTGCAAAAAAGCATGGACAAACTGATTCACCTTCTCGGACGGAATATCGTTTGAGTCTGGGCTGGTGCGACTAGATGCAGAGGGCTCTGTCGATAGTTCTAGCCCCTCGGAAGCTGCGGATAATGATTCTGCCCAGGCGATCGCGGGTATGCTCTCCACAGAAATTAGCAAAACCACGACCATCACCAAGGCCAGTAATCTAGCCCGGACAAAACTCCGTAAAAGTTGCATCCAGCCGCACGTCATAACGCGGGAAAGCCAGATCAGGATACAGCGCCCACTAAGCTAGGAGTGAGTGGCTCTGCCAAGGATGGTTCATATTCGGGCCAGGGAGAGCGTAGGCTAATCCAGAGAATGTAACGTTGGTCAGCAGGGGCCGTATTGCGATCGCTGATGCAAGTAATAACTGCCTGGATACCTCGTTGCGCAAGAGCACAGCCTAAGCTGTAGGCATGATTGCGCCGATGGGTACTAAAAGTTCGAAAGTGACGAAATAGCTCATTGCTGTAGCACATGCCTTCATGCACGGCATCGTTGTGCCAAAACTTGAAGTACGAGGAACTTTGCTGCTCAGTGACGACCAATGGTTGCATAAAAACGTTTACCCTCAGGCAAGAATGTAGCGTTTGGCATTGGAGTTAAAAAATTCTTTAAATATGGATGCTTATTGAAATCAAAAGGTTAACGGCAGGAGCCTTGAACCTCCAATTTCATTGAATTCAAGCTTGCGAAAACAGCGGAAGAACCCACTGACGGTTTTTAGGTAGAAGCCTAAGTTTTGCAATCAACTGATCGCAAACTCGCAATAGCGACTCACTACTCTAAATCAACTCACCAAGACCAGGACACACACCTTAGGAAGGCCACGTTACGGCAGGGAACTAAACAAACATCGAAGTAGGTTAAACACCTAGGCGATGGGGAAACTAAATGACACTTGGTAAGTTCCTACTCTAAATTACCTCATCTAGAGTAAAAAAACATCGGAAAGCACCAGTGTATCAACCGCTACACTGGTGCTTTCCTCACCATAAATTCAAGTTTCTTCGAGCGATCGCCGTAAAAATTTGAAAGAACTTTACGCGAGTTCACGATTATTCGCTTTGTTATATGCTTGCAGCCGTTTGCCCCTCTTTAGGAGGAGAGATCAAAAATTAGTCATGTAACCCTCTGAAACTGGGGTGTTTATGAAAATTACCTCTAGAATTAGAGTAGGAATAAGTAAATATACACGGATAGGGATAGGTTATGTCTGGTGTCGGGTCTCAGAACCACGGAGTCCTCTCAGACCGAGAGTTGCAAGTGATTGAACTAGTGGCTGCTGGCTTGACTAACCAGGAAATCGCAGAAAAATTGGCCATTAGCAAACGCACGGTTGACAACCATATCAGTAATATTTTGACTAAAACCGCTACAGAGAACCGAGTAGCACTCGTTATGTGGGCATTACAGTGGGGTAAGGTTTGCCTCAATAATGTGAACTGCTGCCCTTTACCTTCTGCCAACGACGAAGTAATTAGTTAAACGTAAGTTTTAGACAAAAATGCAAGCTGCTAATCAGGAACAGTTAAGGCATGAATTTTACAATCCCACTTTACCCCTAGCTGTATACCGAGAAATTGTGGCTCACCTCCATCAGGTTAGTGGAGTCAAAGCGGGACTGATCCCTCAATCAGCCAAAGAGTTTGATTACACCTATAGTCAGGTGGGCGGCTTGTGGTTAGAGTATCCACCGGAAGGTGACCAACCTGAGCTGAGTCGAGCAATGCGACGACGGATTGATCAGATTTTGGCCTACTATAGCGATCGCTATGGTGCTTGGAAAGCCCAGCAAGATTGACAATACTTTTTGTAATTGGAACCTGAGAGGGAATGGGCGCGATTCAAGCATTACGCGGAACCCGTGATATTCTGCCGGACGAAGTTAAATACTGGCAACAAATAGAGTCGGCGGCTCGGACGATTCTCAGTCGCGCTGCTTATCAAGAAATTCGCACCCCGATCTTCGAGCAAACAGAGCTGTTTGAGCGGGGCATTGGCGAAGCGACCGATGTAGTCGGCAAGGAAATGTATACCTTTAAGGATCGCGGCGATCGCTCAATGACGCTGCGACCCGAAGGCACGGCTGGGACGGTTCGCTCTTTTATTGAACACAGCCTGCACGCACAGGGTGGAGTACAGCGCCTCTGGTACACTGGCCCCATGTTCCGCTACGAACGCCCTCAAGCAGGACGGCAACGCCAGTTTCATCAAATTGGGGTAGAAGTTTTAGGTAGTGCAGACCCCCGCGCTGATGCGGAGGTAATAGCGATCGCTACAGATATTCTCAGAACCCTAGGTGTGGTTGATCTACACCTACAACTCAACTCGGTGGGTAATGCAGATGATCGTCAGCAGTACCGGGATGCCTTAATTGCTTACTTCACTCCCTACAAGGAAGAGCTAGACTCCGACTCTCAAGATCGTTTGACGCGCAATCCACTCAGAATTCTAGATAGTAAGGATGGCAAAACTCAGGCGATCGCGCAAAACGCACCTAGCATCCTGGATTATTTAGGATCTGAGTCTAAGCGCCACTTTGATCAAGTTCAGCAATTTTTAACTGACTTAAACATTACTTATCAACTCAACCCTTGCCTAGTGAGGGGCTTAGACTATTACACTCACACCGCTTTCGAAATTCAGTCTACTCATTTGGGTGCCCAAGCAACAGTCTGTGGCGGAGGTCGCTATGATGGCTTAGTTTCCCAGTTGGGCGGCCCTAACACCCCAGCAGTGGGTTGGGCGATCGGGCTAGAACGCTTGGTGTTGCTGCTACAACAATTGAGTGCAGCCCCTCAATCAACACTAGATTTCTACTTAGTGTCACGGGGCGATCGCGCTGAAGCTCAAGCTTTGGTTTTAGCTCAGAAACTGCGTCAGGCTGGCTTTGCAGCGGAGCTAGACCTAAGTGGTAGTGCCTTTGGTAAACAGCTCAAACGGGCTGATCGCAGCGGAGCATTAGCTTGCTTAATTTTGGGAGACACCGAGGCAGAGAACCAAACCGTTCAAATTAAGTGGTTGGTTTCCGGAGAACAACAGGCGATCGCCCAAGCAGAACTGCTAAATAGTCCTGACGAGCTGAAGCAGCGCATTGCAGAGTTAAGAACACGTGCTCACGTAGAAGCAACTAAATAGTTGACTTTGAACGAGCTACCGTAGCTACTGGCAAACAAGACGTAACTTCAGGGTGCTGATTTGGCGATCGGTACCCTTCTTGGTTAGTGCGCACAGTTCTACACAGCATTTTGACTGCACTATTCTTAAGTTCGGTTCACGGGTGCCCAAGGCAATAGCTTGAAAGAAGCAGGCTTGAGAAATAACCAACTCAGAAAGAAAAAGCTAGCTGTCAAGAGCTGCATCAGGTCAATGGCGGACAGGTAGCCATCTGCAAGAGAAGCAATGCTTCTATCAGTGATACCGAATAACCAGGAAGAAACTCCTAAGAGCCAAATTCCATTCTTAAGAGTGCCCATGAAATCGTCTGTAGAACGTCCGTTATCCATGCCGTTATTCATGATGGGGCCGTTTCCTAACTAACTGGGTGGGAAAACAGCGGCACTGCTACTTGAGGACGACTGACAACCTCATGGCCGTTGTTACTACTATGTTAAGAAATGTCATTTACACTTGCCATAGATCCAGGGATATACATTGGAAACAACAAAACTACGACTCTCCTATATCCGGGCTTACCTTACCGAAGGCCAAATCCAGCTTCATTAGAGCCGAGATAACTAGATATCTGCGTAGACTCCAACCCTGGTAGAGAGTCCAGCCGAGCAGAAATTGAGATAAAATTTGCCTCGGTTCAACTTCACCGGATTTGTGGAATCTCCCTATCGGGAACAGAGACTGAATGGATATTGCAATTGATTTTGGGACTAGCAACACAGTTGTCGCTCGTTGGAATCGCGCTACGCAACAGCCAGAAACCCTCGCTTTACCAGGCTTATCATTTCAGTTGGGGCAAAATCCGCCTTTAATTCCTAGCCTGCTTTACGTAGAAAATGCTGCTGAGAATCGAATGGTATTGGGGCAAGCAGTCCGCGATCGCGGCCTCGACCTCAGCAGCGATCCTCGCTTTTTCCGCAACTTTAAGCGTGGGATTGGCTCCCCCATTTCAGGCTTTGTCCCAGAATTGGATGGTCAGCTAGTCACCTTTGATCAAGCAGGTACTTGGTTTCTAGCTCACATCATTGAAGAACTCAAAACCAGTTATCCAGAAGTTAAAGAATCACTGGTGTTTACGGTGCCAGTAGACAGCTTCGAGGTGTACCGCAACTGGCTCGGACAAGTTTGCCAATCGCTACAAATTGAGCAAGTCCGGATGCTGGATGAACCCACGGCGGCAGCACTGGGTTATGGACTGGCGGATCAAGAAATTCTGCTGGTGGTTGACTTTGGCGGCGGTACCCTAGACCTTTCGCTAGTGCGTTTAGATTTAGGAAAACAACCCAATAACAAGCCTTTGGGCTTCATTTTGCAGTGGGGTCAGAAATCCCTGGCTGACAGTACTAGCCAACGACCCAAAATAGCTCGCGTTCTAGCCAAAGCAGGTCAAAATTTGGGTGGAGCCGATATTGATCACTGGTTAGTTGATTACTTTGCAGCCACTCAGGGACTCGCAAAAACCCCGCTCACCACCCGCTTAGCAGAGCGCCTAAAAATCCAGCTATCGCTCCAAACTCAAGCCAACGAAGTTTACTTTAACGACGAAACCTTCGAGAGTTATGAATTAGCCCTCGATCGCGATCGCTTTGAATCAATCTTGCAGGAAAATCAGTTTTTCGATCGCCTGGATGACAGCATGACTCAAGTGCTACGCCAAGCCAGACAACAGGGCATCGAAATTGAGGACATCAGTGGCGTGTTGCTGGTAGGAGGAACCGCGCAAATCCCCGCCGTGCAAACCTGGGTGCAGCAGTATTTTGATATTGCCAAAATCCGCTCCTCCAAACCCTTTGAGGCGATCGCTCAAGGAGCCTTGCAACTGAATCAAGGGGTAGAACTCAAAGATTTCCTCTACCACAGCTATGGTGTGCGCTACTGGGACCGTCGCCAAAACTGCCACAACTGGCACCCGATCGTCAAATCGGGCCAACCTTATCCGATGACAGACCCTATAGAACTGGTACTAGGAGCTTCCGCAGAGGGACAACCCAGCATTGAACTGATTTTGGGCGAAATGGGGTCTGAGTCAGGTGGTACAGAAGTGTACTTTGATGGCGATCGCTTGGTGACTCGGAGCTTAGCGGGTGGTCAAACCCAAGTGCAACCCCTAAACGACCGCGAAGGTGCCCGGACGATCGCTCAACTCACACCGCCTGGATATCCAGGTAGCGATCGCATTAAGATTTTGTTCCAAGTTGATGCTCAGCGTTTCCTGCGGATCACCGTCGAAGATTTGCTGATGAATCAAACCTTGCTCGATGACCAAGTTGTGGTGCAACTCAGCTAAGCGATCGTTAAAATTAGCCAAATCTAATTAGCCAAATCTCAAGAATGTACGACTACTGAGGTACCCACCGTCGCCCAGTCGAATAGCCAGTTGGCGTGGTTCACGGCCACATTGACGCAGCCATGACTCACTGGTGTCCCGAATCTGTGATGCCAATAAGCACCATGAATCGCGTAGTTGCCAGAGTAATACATGGTGTAGGGCACGTCAGAAATATCGTAATCAGCCCCTCGCATTCGCGCTTGACGATGCTTGGTTTGAATGGCAAAAGCCCCTGTACGAGTAGGAGTTGAGGACTTCCCCGTAGAAACGATAATGGCGTAAACCGGAGTTTGGCCTTCCCAAGCAATCAAGCGCTGGGATGAGAGATCAATTTCAATCCACCGCTGATCCGATTGACGCAACGCCTGCATTTTGGTCACGAGTGGGCCTGCCTGCTGAGCCGCAACCTTTGCCGTAAAGGCAGGTTCTACCCCCAACACCGCTAATGCCAACGCCGTACTCAACCAAATTCGGTGCCAACGTTGCTCCCCTTTAAATTGGGTAATACTGCCCATCCTAATAGCCTCCTAAAAAACGAGAGGAATATTTGCCAATAGATAAAGCACCCGGATGGCTATTTTTCTATGTTCACCATAAATCATGAAATCGAGACATTTGCAACTTGCTGGCGCAGATTTCTTGCTTGTTGGGCGATCGCTTGCCAATTACCTGCTTGAATCGCTGCCACTGGAAATAAATTACCCGATAAGCCTACGGCGATCGCCCCTGCTGCCAAAAAGTCTTTGGCATTCTCAAGGGTGACCCCACCCGTCGGGATGAGAGGAATCTGACCCAATGGCCCCTGCAAGTTACGAATATAGCTAGCGCCCCCGACTGCCTGAACCGGAAATACTTTGACGCTACTAGCTCCAGCTTGCCAAGCCGTCACAATTTCGGTTGGCGACAAAGCCCCAGGCACAATCGGTACGCCTTGCTGTAAAGCCAATTGAATCAAGCCAAAATCCACATGCGGCGTAAATAAAAATTGCGCTCCAGCGGCGATCGCAGACTGCAAATGCTCACGATTTAGCAAAGTACCTGTACCAATTAAGCAGTTGGGTAACTCAGAGCGCAGAGCCGCAATCAGCTCGGGAGCGCGATCGCTATTCCAAGTGATCTCAATTAATCGCATACCGCCTGCCGCCACTGCCCACGCCATTTGTTGACCTAGCTCAAACGTAGGAGCACGAATGACCGCGATCGCCCGTTCTTGTTTTAAGGTTGATAACCAAAAATGCTCAGACATATTTTCTGATAATTTCACTCAGGCAATTTCGCTGCCAAAAGTTTTTCAAATTTGCCTAAGCCTCATTCAATTTAAGGAACTATCACTCTACACTCACTCTTTCGGCGTACCAACTTGTGTCGAAAAGCCAATTTGATCCCATTTGTAAATTTATCACCAATAGATTTGCTAAGCCTTGAGGACACTAGCTTGTATTCATTACTCCCAACTGTAGATGGATCACAATTTTAATTAGTTTTCAGAAGAAAGAACTTCGTTTAGGTCAGCCATCCGGGAGATGAACTTCAACTCACAGCTTCCTAACCTGGGAGGTGAATGCAAAGTTGTTTTAAACATTACTTAGGAGGAGCATTCATGGCTCTCACAAAACTTGAAACCTATTATCCAGATTACAAAGACCACAACAACGGTGATGACATCAAATCTTTAGATGTTTACGCCCAAAATGACAAAGTTGGTTCAATTAATGACGTTTTGGTAGATGAACGTGATGGTAAGTTCCGTTACCTCGTCGTTGATACAGGCTTTTGGGTCTTAGGCAAAAAAGTATTACTTCCCATTGGTTTGGCTCAAGTTGACTACTCTCAGCGTCGCGTCAACGTCAGCGGCCTGACCAAAGAACAAGTCGAAAACTTACCCGAATTCACCGACGATCTCAAAATCGATCAAGACTACGAAGAAAATGTCCGGGGAGTCTACCGTCCGATGGCAGCTGGTAGAACTGGTACTGCCCAGACAGGTAGTACTGCTGCTAGCACCGCGAGTACGGCTAGCACCGCTGGCAATGTGCCCTTCAACCGTGACACCTATGACTACAAGCAAGATGCCACGCTATATGACATGAACGAGCGCGACCATCAGACTCTACGGTTGTATGAAGAGCGGTTGGTTACTAACAAACAGCGCCAGAAGACTGGAGAAGTCACAGTTGGTAAGCACGTTGAAACCGAAACTGCCAGAGTTTCTGTACCTGTAGAAAAAGAGCGAGTCGTCATTGAACGCACCACTCCGACTGGTGCTGGTACTCCAGTTGCACCTGGAGACGCTGCTTTTCAAGAAGGCACTGTAGCTCACGTCGATATCTACGAAGAAAGAGCCGACGTACACAAGGAAGCTTTTGTCCGAGAGCAAGTCAACATCCGCAAGGAAGTTGAGCAAGACACAGTGACCGCCGAAGAGCAGATCCGTCGTGAAGAGTTAGACATTGATGATGCAGGTCGCGGCATTATCGACCAAGGAACCACCAACCGCGATCGCCGTTAAATCAGCCTGAATCTTCTAGGCCACTGATAGGCCGTTAAGTTGATTCAATACCAAGGGTGCAGGGAGGCTTGACCTGCCTGCATTTTTTCGCAAATCTAGCGATCGCCTTTTCTAAACCAAATTGGGGTGAGGCGATCGCTGACATTAACCTTTTAGGAGCAAGTCTATGGCTCTCTACAAACTAGATGATTTCTATCCTGACTACCGTCAAGAATTATTTGACGGTAACGATGTCAAAGGACTAGATGTCTACACCGAGCAGGACGAGAAGATTGGCAGCATTCACAACGTTCTAGTTGATGAAGAAGGTCATTTTCGTTATTTGGTTGTAGACACAGGTTTTTGGATTTTTGGCAAAAAAGTATTGCTTCCTGTAGGTCGCTTCCGTAGCGATCCACAGGCTCAGCGGATCTACACGGTTGGCTTGACGAAACAACAGGCAGAAAACTTGCCTGAGTATAACGACAGCATGACCGTGGACTACGACTACGAAGAACGAGTTCGTGGTGTTTACCGTAGCCCTGCGTTAGAGTCCTCAGTCCCCCTTGAGGCATCTGCTCCTCTCGAAGCTTCTGTTCCGGTAGAACGGACTTACACAGCAGGTAGCACTCTTTATAAACAGAGTCAGCCTGCACCCGTCGAAGCTTCTATTCCGGTAGATAGTGCGGCTCTAAGAGGTCGTGACCAAACTCGTCCAGTAGCTCCTACTACCCGCCCAGCTTACGATTACCACCAAGAACCAGCTCTCTACAATATGAACGAGCAGGATCACCAAACGATTCGGCTATACGAAGAGCGATTGGTCGCTAACAAACACCGTCGCAAAGCGGGAGAAGTTTCTGTTGGCAAGCATGTCGAAACGGAGACTGCTAGAGTTGCGGTGCCTGTCGAGCGGGAACGAGTGGTCATTCAGCGCACCAACCCGACTCAAGTTGGCACTTCTGTGACACCTGGAGCTGCTGACTTCCGCGAAGGTGAAGTTGCCCGGGTAGAAGTTTACGAAGAAACAGCAGACGTGCATAAGGAAGCCTTTGTGCGAGAGCAGGTCAACATTCGCAAAGAGGTCGAACGTGATACTGTTACCGCCGAAGACAAAATTCGTCGCGAAGAACTGGACATCGATACTCAAGGCCGTTCTATTCGAGATAACCGCCCAGGTAGCTCTCCTCGCGATCGCCGCTAAACTAACCGCTTCGTCTGAGTTATAGATATGACTCAACTAGAGGAAGCGCCAACCAAACGGTGCAGGTAGGGCAATGTTAAGCTCTGCCTGCATTTTTTCACCCGAATTTTAATTTTTTACTTCTTGATCACTCAACGGGTGTTTTATGAATAATTCACTATTTCCAGGTCAATCCAAACCTGATAGCAAACAAGCTCGTCTCGATACTTTAGTTAATAAAGTACGCCACAAACTGAAAAATTTTGCGGTGAGAGATAGCCAAGGCGAGTTAGTGGGTGAGGTACGAGATGTGCAGCTCACATCCGATCGCCAACTTCAGTTTGTGGTTTCTCTACCAGACGCGCATAAAGGATTCCGCCTAGTTTTGTTAACTAGCAAATCCATCCACAGTATTGACTCCGCCAACCGTTCAGTGCTGACTCATCTGAGCGCAGCGGAAATCGCCCAATTGTCCGAATCCTCGCTATCTAGCCCAGTGGGTGCTCAATCCTCAGCTTTACCCTCCAAACCTGTGGCCTTACCTTTTGAAGCGAGTAGCCCCAATTCTCCCCAAAGTTCTAATTCAATCCCAAACCCTATGGAAAGTTTCACCGATTCAACCCCAAATCAAAATCCTCTAGATCTTCCTATTGAAGACGATCGCATCGATGACACAGCCATGACTCGGGTTGTCGAAGAAGAAGCCATTCGCTTATTAGAAGAACGCCTCGTTGTAGACCGTAGCAAGCATAAAATCGGCGAAGTGATTGTCCGCAAAGCCGTCGAAACTCAAATTGTGGAAGTTCCAGTACGCCGCGAAAAACTAATTGTGGAGCAACTCAGCCCAGAACGTAGGCAACTTGCAGAAATTGATTTGAGCCAAGGCGACCTGAGCGCGGTGGAGCTAGCCAACGTGATGACTGCTGACAATCAACAGTCTGTGGTTCGCGGTGAGTTCACTTCCCCTGGTGCAGCCAGCCAGTTCCTGGATGCGATCGCTAAAACTCATCGGCATGGCTGCGAAAAAATCCAAGTTGAAATCATCTTATCCGATCCAAAGCTGCAAGAAACTTACGCTAACTGGCTCGCGCAGTACTCCGCTCATTAATCCCAAATCACAAAAATAAAATCAAATCATAAAAAGAGTCGAGGCTCAAAACCTGAGAATTTCAGGACTGACCTCGACTCTGCAATTTTAAGGAGGGTTAACCGTTTTCGGAGCGATGTTGCTTATGCCTAACTGGGGCTTACGCGATCGCTGCGATCTTCACGTCATTGTTGCCAAGCAACTCTTGCAACTCTTCCGCATCCACCGTTTCTTTCTCAACCAGCATGTCTGCTAGCTGATCTAAGACGTGACGGTTCTCGATCAAAACTGACTTAGAGCGACGATATGCTTGCTCAACCAAGTTACGAACTTCGTCGTCAATCGTGGCAGCAGTCTCTTCCGAGAAGTCCCGCTCAGCAGCAATATCTCTTCCCAGGAACATGTTGCCTTGTTGGCGACCCAACGCAACGGGGCCGAGGCGATCGCTCATGCCGAAGCGAGTTACCATTTGGCGAGCCACACGAGCCACTTGTTGTAGGTCGCTGGCTGCACCAGTCGTCACTTCTTCTTCGCCAAAGATGATTTCTTCAGCAATACGGCCACCTAAAGCTACCGCCATCTGGTTTTGCAAATAGGAGCGGCTGTAGAGACCAGAATCCATGCGGTCTTCACTAGGAGTGAACCAAGTCAGACCACCTGCACGACCACGAGGAATAATGCTGATCTTTTGCACGGGGTCGTAATCTGGCATCAGGGCACCAACAAGTGCGTGACCTGCTTCGTGATAAGCCACTAGCTGCTTGCGCTTCTCGCTCATCACCCGGTCTTTCTTCTCTGGACCTGCCAAGACGCGATCGATCGCATCGTTAACTTCATCCATCGAGATTTCGGTTAAGTTCCGACGCGCCGCTAGAATTGCCGCTTCATTTAGCAGGTTAGACAGGTCAGCACCAGTGAACCCAGGGGTACGACGCGCAATCCGGTCTAAGTCCACATCCTTAGCTAAGGTTTTGCCACGAGCATGCACCCGCAAAATTTCTGAACGACCGGCAAAATCAGGGCGATCGACGACAACTTGACGGTCGAAGCGACCCGGACGCAACAGCGCTGAATCTAATACGTCTGGGCGGTTGGTTGCCGCAATCACAATAATGCCATTGTTGCCTTCAAAGCCATCCATTTCGGTCAGCAACTGGTTGAGGGTCTGTTCCCGCTCGTCGTTGCCACCACCTAGACCCGCACCCCGCTGCCGACCAACCGCATCAATTTCATCAATAAAGACGATACAGGGAGCATTGGCTTTGGCTTGCTCGAAGAGGTCACGGACGCGAGAAGCACCCACGCCTACGAACATCTCTACAAACTCTGAACCAGAGATGGAGAAGAAAGGCACACCTGCTTCACCCGCCACTGCACGAGCCAGCAGGGTTTTACCTGTTCCCGGAGGGCCGACTAGCAGCACACCCTTAGGAATCTTGGCTCCAACGGCGGTAAAGCGATCGGCGTTTTTAAGAAAATCTACAACTTCATTTAGTTCTAGTTTTGCCTGGTCAATTCCCGCGACATCGCCAAAGGTAACCTGGGTTTGAGGCTCCATTTGGACTCTAGCCTTGGATTTACCAAAGTTCATCGCTTGGCTACCAGGGCCGTTTTGGGCACGACGCAGTAGGAAGAACAAACCAACCAGCAATAAGACTGGGAAGAATAGACTGCTCAAGGCCTTGAGCCAGAAGCCATCGTCGGTTTGAGGCAGAACTGAGATATCAACATTATTTTTAGTCAAAGTATCAATCAGCTCAGGATCGCTGGGCAGATTAACCAAAACCTTACTACCGTCTTGAGCTGTGACTAAAGCTCTGGAGCGATCGGAGCTAAGGCTGACTTTTTCTACTCGATTGCCTTCAACTTCTTGAATAAACTGACTGTATCGCCACGTCTCTCGACTCTGGGGTTGCTTATCAAAGAGTGCAGTTGCCAGTGCAACCACCACAATTGCTAGAAGCGCGTACAGTCCCGCATTTCTCCACCGTTTGTTCACTGAGGTCAATCCTCCTAGTTGTAAGTTGCGGGGACTTTTTTCAAATTTGCTTTGTTAACTAATATTAACCTAATTTCAGAATCAGGTTAACAATCAACCCAGGAAAAGCCCCCGCAATTGCTGAAAACCTTGATGGGTGGGGTCATAGGCAAGCTGAGAGTGATGTCTCAGAATTCCGTGAATCGGGACGATTTCTACTACGCTATTACAGTAGGCGATCGCCTCAAACTCCATTACCAGATCCAGACACCAAGGTTCTTCTCTTATTGTCCTATTCTGGCTCATCAACCAAGAAATTAGCTGCGATCGCATCAGTCCAGGTAAAATTCCTGCCTTTAGGGGGGGAGTCCACCAATCGCCATCAAGCCATCCCCAGAGATTGCCCGTACTAGTTTCTAGCCAATCTCCCTGATGATTCACCAAAATCGCTTCTTGTGCCCCCTTCTGCATAGCGCTTTGCCGAGCTAGCCATGCTGGTAAGTAATTTCCTGTTTTATGTACGGGTAGCGATCGCTCAAACCGAGAAGATTCAGCCAACCAAGCTACAATTCCTTGCTGTTGCCATTCACCCAAGCTTGCAGGGAGCGATCGCCCAGTAATCCACTCCCGACCATCGGGAAACAGCGTAATCCGAAGAACGGGAAAGTAAGGGATTAAAGCCTCAGCTCCTTGCCGCACTCGTTGCCAGTTTGGAGCTTGCCAACCGAGCGATCGCAAACTCCGCTTTAACCGCTGGCAATGTCCTGCCCAGTTGGTTAACGGTGCTTCTAATGATTGGGAGTAAATCCGCAATGTCGTAAAGAGAGTAGCACCATAGAGCAGCCCTGGTTCATCCACAGGCAGCGTCACAGAGCCAGCACAAACCAGTTCCCCAGCGTACCAGAAAAATTGCGAGTTCAAGTTCAGCAACTGCCCGCCTGACCCTAGTTGAAGAAGATCCAGACAAATCTTACAGTTCCGAGCAAACGGGGATCAATGGTGCTCGCTAGACTTGATTAATCTCGTGGGGGTGACTTAATCCTGGATGTTCCATCTGGGCCTGTGATCACATCTCCGCCTAAAGCCCGAATCCGTTTAACCGCAATCTGACGAGTACGGTCATCGGTGGCATTGCTTAAAACTTGGGACCACGTTGCCACCTGAGCAAACTTACTTCGAGGATTACGAGCTAAAAACTGAGCGGTGCGCCGCGAAAATGCAGCGATGCTTTGACTCTCTGAGTCTGTATAAGTACTAGCCCAATTTGCTGCCATCTCAAAAGAGTGCTGCGCTGCCTTGGAGTCACCTAAAAATAACAGTTCATCAGTTCCCTTGTAACGCCACACATAGTAAGCATTAGGAGGGACCTTGGGAGAGAGACGTTGCAAGCTTCGGTTCATAATGTCAACAGAACGCTCTGGCATACCTGCAAATAAGGAGGTACTGCTAGAGAGAAAGAAGTAACCATCTAAGAAATAGGGATCGCGGCTGAGAATAACCTCAAAATATTCTGGGCTTAACTCATAACCAGTTTTTTCTCGGGCTTCATCATCACCAAAGTATTGCAAAAAATTTAAGAAGACCCAATCTGCTAGCAAGTTACTGAATCCGAAGGTCGGTAGCTTTTCTAGCAAGTTGAGGCGCAACTTCTCCGCCGCAAGTTCTCGGTTCAGAACCGCCACGGGAGCCGTACTGGTTTTGGTACTGATCTTTCTTAGTTGCGGCAATTGCGTGGCCCCAATAACAGCGGCACAGGCTAATGCAACTAGGGAAGGACCAATCAGCTGGCCCCAAGCTTGCCGAGAGAACACCATCATTTGTCCTAGTTACAACTTTAGCTACCGGATTCAGGCTGCAAACTACTGAAAAACTCGCCAAGGCGATCGCTTGAGCTAGATTCTAGGGCATTCTCAGAATCAAGTTACTCTAATATTCATATCGAGCGATCGCCCCCACTCTTACTCGCTCACTTTGCCCGTCTATGAGTCCACATCCTCCAGAACTGATCATTGAAGCAGGTCGTACAGAGAGTCAATATTGGAAAGACCTCTGGCGATACCGAGAGTTATTTTACTTCTTGGCTTGGCGAGACATCCTGGTCCGTTATAAGCAAACCGTAATTGGCATTGCTTGGGCATTGATTCGCCCCTTCCTCACCATGATTGTGTTCACCATCGTCTTTGGCAATCTGGCTAAGCTACCATCTGGCGGTGCGCCCTACCCAATCTTAGTCTTTGCTGCCATGCTACCTTGGCAGTTTTTTGCCAGTGCCTTAGCCGAGTGTAGCAATAGCCTCATTGTTAATTCCAATCTGATTTCTAAGGTTTACTTTCCCCGGCTGATTGTGCCTTCCAGCGCTGTAATCGTTAGCTTTGTAGACTTTCTGATCTCTGGAATAATTTTGCTGGCCTTAATGATTTGGTTCAACTTTGTACCAGATTGGCGAATTGTAACTTTGCCTCTATTTATTCTGCTGGCCTTTGCCGCTGCGATGGGGGCAGGTTTATGGCTGGCAGCTCTAAACGTGAAGTACCGCGATTTCCGCTACATTGTGCCGTTTATTGTGCAATTCGGCCTCTATATCTCCCCCGTAGGCTTCAGCAGCAGCATCGTGCCACCACAATGGCGACTGCTCTACTCAATTAACCCAATGGTGGGTGTTATTGATGGCTTTCGTTGGGCAATCTTAGGAGGTGAGGCTCAGTTGTACTGGCCAGGATTTATGCTCTCAACAGGTCTAGTTGCGCTACTGTTGCTGAGTGGCATTTGGTACTTCCGCCAAACCGAGCGCACGTTTGCAGACGTAATTTAAGTAGGAATGACGGGTGTGTCTGATACAGTCATTCGAGTTGAAAATTTAGGCAAAAAATATATTATTGGGCATCAGCAGCAGGGGCGATCGCGCTACACAGCCCTGAGAGATGTGCTTGCTGATGGTGCTAAATCTGTTGGTCGTCGAATCCTCAATCCTTTTGCTCAACAACCTCTCTCACCTACAAAAGAGGAATTTTGGGCACTCAAAGATGTGTCATTTGAAATTAAGCAAGGCGAGCGCGTTGGCATCATCGGTCGCAACGGCGCTGGAAAATCTACACTTCTGAAACTATTAAGCCGAATCACTGAACCTACAACAGGCCGTATTTCGACCAAAGGCCGTGTTGCCAGTTTGTTAGAAGTAGGCACAGGTTTCCACCCAGAATTGACAGGCCGCGAAAATATATATCTCAACGGTGCCATTCTTGGCATGAGCAAAGCTGAGATTAAAAAAAAATTTGATGAGATCGTGGCCTTTGCTGAGGTAAAGAAGTTCTTAGATACCCCAGTTAAGCACTACTCTTCTGGAATGTATGTCCGTCTTGCATTCGCCGTTGCTGCTCATTTGGAATCAGAAACGTTGATTGTAGATGAAGTCTTGGCAGTCGGTGATTCTATTTTTCAGAAAAAGTGCTTAGGAAAAATGAGTGATGTAGCACATAAAGAAGGAAGAACAGTTTTATTTGTCAGCCATCAAATGGCAGCAATACAAAATCTATGCCAACGAGCGATCCTGCTCAAAGAAGGAGAAGTCTTGGTAGATGATAAAACAGATTTTACAGTCAGCAAGTACATCAGTGAGTTCTCTAATTCACCTCAAATATTACTAAATAATAGAAACGATAGACAAGGAAGCGGCCATATCAGATTCACCTCCGTTTCTCTTCAGGATCTCAATGGGGAGAGTGTTAATTCATTCTACAGTGGCCAGGATGTGCAGATTCTATTCAACTACAGGAATTATCTGAATCAAATAATCAAAAATGTACATCTTGCAATAGGAATCGACAACCAGTTCGGTGAAAGGATAACCCTGTTAAGCAGTGAAATGTTAGATCAGAACTTATCGGAGATAACACCGGATAATGAGTCCATAAAAGTATGCATTGAGAAATTACCGCTTATGCCGGGAAGATATGCATTTACAATTTACTGTGCCATCAACGGCATTGTTGCTGATTGGGTACAAAATGCAGGATTTTTTGATATCGAAGCAGGGGATTATTACGATACTGGCAAAATACCGCCAGAAAGCCAAGGATTTTTTTTAGTTGACCACTATTTTTCAACATCACATTAAACCTCCCCTTAACGATGCTACCATTCAAAAAAATTAAAAATTCTTATATTTATATACAAGAATCTATTAAGTTAAAAGCATCAAATCCAGAACATTCTTACAGCCAGGATTTGCGCTATTTCCCTCGATGGGAACACAGTTTACAAGCCCTTGCAAATCCCTTAGAAGATGAACAGCCCTGGATAACATTTCCAGCTATAAATTTTCTAGAGAAAATCTTAATGAAACATATGAGCGTCTTTGAATATGGCTCAGGCGGTTCTACTGTTTTTTTTAGTAAAAGAGCAGAGGAAGTAGTCTCGGTTGAGCATGATAAAAGTTGGTATTTAAAGGTTTCAAATTACTTAAAAGTAAAAGATTATACAAATTGCCAACTCCATCTAATAGAACCAGAATCAAACTTAGCTTCCACCATTAAAAATAGTGCCGATCCAGGCTCATACATTTCAAGTTCAGACATATTTTGTGAGAAATCATTTAGGGGCTATGCTAGCAGTATAGAAAAATATCAAGATAATTATTTTGATGTGGTTTTAATTGACGGTCGTTCACGGCCATCATGCTTTCATCATGCATTTTCTAAAGTAAAACAAAATGGTTTTATCTTATTAGATAATGCAGAACGATCACATTACTCTTATATACATGAATACCTATACGACAAAGGCTGGAGAAAATATGACTTTTCTGGCCCAGGTCCTTACAATCACTATTTTTGGAAAACTTGTGCTTGGAGAAAGCCATGAACCAATTAGTTCAGTTTGAATATAAAATAAAAGGTTATTTAAAGGAAGCACTACCATTCTCACTCAAGTCACTAAAAAGAGGATATGGACCCGAACTAGATCGGTATTCATACCAAACAAAGTATATTAATTTTAATATAAAGCCAGACGAAAAAGTTCTTGATATTGGTAGTGGAGGTTATCCATTTCCTTTAGCAACTCATTTAGCAGATCGCTACGAAGGTTCTACTACTCATAGAACTGAGAAACTCAAACGGGATTCTCGGCCACTTACTATTTGCAGCGTTGAGCAAACTCCCTTTCAGGACAACGAGTTTGATTTTGTTTATTGTTCACATGTTTTAGAGCATGTCTCTGATCCGGCTAAAGCCTGTCGGGAAATAATGCGCATTGGAAAACGAGGATATATTGAGACACCGTCAAAGCTCTCAGATGTGATGTTTAACTTCACGAAGTTGCATGATCATCACAAGTGGCATGTCCAGTTAGTGTACAACACTTTAATTTTTATTGAATGGCAAGATAGCGAAAGACGAGATTTAGGTACTGACTACTTCTTTCGTCAGTTTCATTCTCGCTGGAAAAATCCCTTTCAAGATCTGGTTCATAAAAACCGAGATTTATTTGTCAACATGTTGTTATGGAAGGAAAATTTCAATTACATAGTTATAAATAAAAATGGAGAGATTTTAGATAAATTCAGCGATTAGAAACACAGATATAGTATATTCAACCCAATCCGAATTCAAGATTAAGCACTTTTTCTCTAAATTAAGAGTTAAATCAAAATACTCAACCACGAATATTATTTCATCGAAAATATTATTTCTTTGTCTAATCTAGAAAATTAAAATGAGAATATTAAAAATTACTACTGCTTATCCAGCATATTTGAAAAGATTTTACAATAGCTATTCTGATCTTCTTAGTACTTGTCATCATGAACAAAAGTCAAGACTAGATTACGATGCTTTTGGCTGGAGCGATTTTTGGTCTCATGCTCTTACTCCTTTTGGCTATGAAATGATGGAGGTTTTGGCCAATGCAAAACCCCTTCAGATGAGTTGGGCTTTAGAAAGGGGATTAGAATTTAGCCTAGGTAATTGGCTTTTGGATATCACTTTTGAACAAGTTAAAAGCTTTCAACCAGAAATTTTGTTTATGGAGGACTACTCTACATTTAGTTATGCATGGCTTAAAGAGATACGGCAGGTTTGCCCATCTATTAAGTTAGTGATGGGTTGGTGTGGTGCACCTTATGAAGATGCAACTGTCTTTCAAGCATATGATGTTGTTCTATCATGTGTTCCGGAGCTAGTCGCACAATTTCAAAGAATGGGGCACTTAAGCGAACATATTAATCACGCTTTTGATTCCCGATTACTTGAGCGTATCGACAGATATAGTCAACCAACAATTAATTTCTCTTTTATTGGCCAAATTGTTTCCAACTATAAATACCATTCTGAACGAGAACTGATTTTAGAGAAGCTAGTTAATGAGCTTGCAATAGAAATATACTCACCTAGCACCTTTCATCAATGGAATAGTGAGTTAAAGGTACTATTGCAAAATAAGATTTACAGATTCATGCAAGGATTACAAAGAATAGGTATATCGCAAAGTTGGTTGAGGAAGCTACCTAAAATAGGTAAATTTGCTTCACAAGGTAGTATGCCAACACAGATAGTTAGCCCTCGGTTACGCCCTTTTATAAAGCCTGCTGTCTTTGGCCTTGAAATGTTTCAAACACTTCAAAACTCCAAAATAACGTTCAATAATCATATTAATATTTCACCTCGCTCAGCTTCTAATATGCGTTTGTTTGAAGCTACTGGAGTAGGGACATGTTTGGTCACAGATTGGAAAGAAAACCTTGCAGAATTGTTTGATCCTGACAACGAAGTAGTAACTTATCAATCTGCTGATGAATGTGTTGAAAAAGTTGAGTGGTTACTTGAGCATCCTCAAGAGCGAGTAGCGATCGCCCAAGCAGGACAGGCTCGAACCCTCAAAGATCATACATTTGAAAAGCGGGCCCTTCAATTAGATCAGATCATTCGTAAATGGCTACTATAAAGTTTCAAAAGCTAAAGTTCATACTTAAAGAGCTAATACCTCCAGTTATATTGGAGGCTTATAGATCCAGGAATCGGGCATATAGTTTTTCTGGCAATTATAAGTCTTGGGCTGATGCTCGAGAAAACTCCTCTGGATATGATTCGGATTTAATTCTAAGTAAAGTTAAAACTTCGCTTTTGCAAGTCAAAGAGGGCAGAGCGGCTTATGAAAGAGATTCTGTTGTATTTAATAAGTTAGATTATTCTTTTCCGCTCCTTGCTGGATTATTAAGTATCGCGATTGAAAACAATAATTGTTTGAGCGTATTAGACTATGGAGGCTCTTTGGGTAGTTCCTATTATCAGAACAAGAGATTTCTGTTAAAACTAAAAGAATTTCAATGGAGCATTGTTGAACAGAAGAATTTCGTCAGTTGCGGCAAGGAGCTATTTGAAGATGAGTATTTAAATTTTTTTAATGATATTCAAAGCTGCGCACAATCCCGAAATCCAAATGTAATACTGCTTTCTAGTGTTCTTCAATACTTAGAAAATCCATATGGTGTTTTAAGAGAGCTGATTGACCAAAATATAGAATATATTATTGTCGATAGAACTCCTTTCATAGAGAGCAATGTGGATAGGTTGACGGTACAAAGGGTATCTTCTAGGATTTATGACTCTAGCTATCCAGCATGGTTTTTTAGTAAGCCAAAGTTTTTAAATTTCTTCAATAAGGAATATGAAATTATATTTGAATTTAATTCAACCGACAAAGCAAATATTCCCTCTCAGTTTAAAGGATTTACTCTTAGAAAGATGGCTTATGTTAAAGCAGATTAAGGAAAAAATCAAAAAGGAGCAATTTAATCCGTCTGTTCTTGGCATATTCATTAATCCCTTCTATTTTGCTCGTAAGGGATTGATTAATCATATTACTGATTTAAGCCAACATATTCATGGTAAAACCTTGGATATAGGTTGTGGACAGAAACCCTATCGAAGTCTCTTTCACGTTTCTGAATATTTGGGACTAGAAATCGACTCGCCAGAGAATCGTGTTCATAAGTCTGCCGACTATTTTTACGATGGTGGAGTTTTTCCATTCGAGGATAAGCAATTTGATTCTATTGTTATTAATCAAGTTTTTGAGCATGTTTTTAATCCTGATCATTTTTTAATTGAAGTTCGACGAGTAATCAAACCTAAAGGAAAATTGCTTATAACTGTTCCTTTTATTTGGGATGAGCACGAACAACCTTTTGATTACGCTCGATATTCATCTTTTGGTCTTAGATTTATCTTAGAAAAAAATGGTTTTGAAATCAAGGAGTGCAGAAAAAGTGTTAATGATATCAGAGTGATTTTCCAACTGATAAACACTTATTTATACAAAAAAACCAACACAACCAATAAATACCTTAATTTCTTGGTTGTACTATTTCTGATCGCTCCATTCAATATTTTTGGGGAACTCCTTGGAAAAATTTTACCTACAAATGAAGACTTATATTTAGACCTTGTTATCTTGGCTCAAGAAAATAGTGCGGAATGAATTAATGAATCATATCCAGAATCTTGAAAACTCCAATATTCTTATCACTGGAGGGTTAGGATTTGTCGGCTCTTCTTTAGCTCGCCGATTGGTGCGCTTAAATAGCAAGGTAACCTTAGTAGATAGCTTAATTCCCCAGTATGGAGGAAACTTATTTAATATTCATGATATTAAGGATGACGTGAATATAAATATTACAGATGTACGTGATCCTTATGCAATGGCCTATTTGGTTCAAGGCCAAGACTTCTTGTTTAATCTAGCAGGGCAAACAAGTCATATTGATTCAATGACAGATCCGTTAACTGACTTGAATATTAATGCATCTGCTCAATTATCAATTTTAGAAGCCTGTCGAAGACATAATCCAAAAATTAAAATTATTTTTGCCAGCACTCGTCAACTTTATGGAAAACCTGAGTACTTACCTGTAGATGAAAAGCACTCAATTCGGCCAGTAGACGTAAATGGAATTAATAAGCTAGCGGGTGAGTGGTATCACTTGCTATATAACAATGTTTATCAAATCCAAGCCTGTGCCCTACGACTCACAAATACTTACGGGCCTGGTATGCGAGTAAAAGATGCTCGACAAACATTCTTGGGTGTGTGGATTCGTAATTTAATCGAGGGCAAGCCTATTCAAGTATTCGGTGATGGTGCTCAACTACGTGATTTTAATTATGTTGATGACACGGTAGAGGCATTATTGAGGGCTGCAATTGATCCAAAGGCTAATGGGGAAGTATTTAACTTAGGTAGTAGCGAATACATCAACCTTAAAGACCTGGCCGAGCTTATGGTTGAACTTTATGGAGAGGGTAACTATGAACTAGTACCTTTTCCGCCTGACCGGAAGGCAATAGATATTGGTGACTATTACAGTGATTACTCCAAGATTAATCAGGCATTAGGGTGGTCACCGATTGTCTCTCTCCGAGAAGGACTCAAACAAACCTTGGCTTACTACATCCAGCACAAATCGTATTACTGGTAGCAACTATGATCCTCATGAATGACTTTCAAGCAGAACCAGAAGCTCTTCTAGAGCAAGAGCTGGTTGCTGTCGAGAGAGTGCTAAGGTCTGGTTGGTATATCTTAGGAAACGAAGTTAAAAACTTTGAGTCAAAATGGGCGAAGCAATGTGGTACTAGCTTTGCCCTTGGGGTTGGTAACGGCATGGACGCAATCGAAATTGGCCTTCACGCCCTTAAGATTGGCCCAGGTGACGAGGTGATTACGACTCCTATGACAGCTTTTGCCACTGTTTTAGCAATTATACGAGCAGGAGCAACTCCAGTTTTAGCAGATATTGACCCAACAACAGGTTTGCTTGATTCGTCTAGTGTAGAACGTTGTCTGTCGCCTCATACCAAAGCCATCTTGCTAGTACATTTATATGGCCAGATACGTCAGATGCATCAATGGCATGAGTTATGCGATCGCGCTAATATTCATCTTTTAGAAGATTGTGCCCAAGCTCATCTAGCCTACAGCAATGGTAGGACGGCTGGGAGTTTTGGTGCCTGGGGTGCCTATAGTTTTTACCCTACTAAAAACTTGGGAGCAATCGGAGATGGAGGAGCGCTTGTAACCAATAGTGAGGCGATCGCTCAACAAGCTCAAATACTCCGCAATTACGGTCAAACACAACGTTACTATCATCAAGAAATCGGGTTAAATAGTCGTTTAGATGAATTACAAGCTGCCTTACTTTCAGTACGATTAACCTGGCTAGATACTTTCACTAACCGACGGCAACAGATTGCTAGAGCTTACTTTAAGGGCATTAGTAATTCCAAAATTAAACTGCTTGCCAAACCGCTACAAGCAGAAAACCACGTTTATCATCTCTTTGTTGTACTTTGTGAGCAACGAGAGCACTTTAGTAATTTCCTCAAGGCTCATGGAATTAGTAATCTTAGCCATTATCCAGTTCCTATTCATCATCAGCCTCCTGCTAAAAACCTCAAATGTGACCCAAAAGGTTTGCCCAATGCAGAGTTATATGCTCAATCGTGCTTATCAATTCCCTGCCATCCTCAGATGAGTGATGCAGATATTAATCGAGTAATCACAATAGTGAATGAGTACCAGTAAAACGACCGAGCATTTTTGCACGCTGTTTGACTATAATTTTCTTCCAATGGGAATGACATTGCATCACTCATTAATGATGCATGCTCAACCGTTTCATCTATGGATTCTATGCATGGATTCAAGCGTAGAAAAGCATCTGCAACAACTCGCTTTACCTCACGTTAGCTTAATTCCTCTTCAGGATGTTGAAACTCCTGAATTGCTAGCAGTCAAAGCAGGAAGAAGTAGAGGCGAGTATTGCTGGACCTTAACCCCCTTCAGCTTTGAAGCTGTCTTTAAACAAAATCCTTGTGTGCAGCAAGTTACATATCTAGACGCTGATCTTTTCTTTTTCGATGATCCGCGCATCTTGCTACAAGAGCTTCAACTCAATCAAAAACAAGTTTTAATTACTGATCATGCCTATGCACCTGAATATGACCAGTCCCTAGTGAGTGGGCGCTTCTGTGTGCAATTCATAACCTTTAAACGGTCAGAAGCCGCGGCTAATCTGATGCATCAGTGGCAGGCTCAGTGTCTAGAATGGTGTTTCAATAGATGCGAGGATGGGAAGTTTGGCGACCAGAAATATTTAGATTCTTGGCCCACTCATTTTAATAATGAAGTTCACATCTTACAAAAAGTTGAAAAAACTTTGGCTCCTTGGAACGTCAATTTTTTTACCAAGCGGCAATTAGATAAACTGCATCCAGTTTTTTACCATTTTCATGGATTTAGAATTACCAGTCCAACCCATATTCAACTGTTTTTTGGGTATCGAATTGGCATTCGAGGACTAGGACTTTATGAAAAATATATTGACTCACTTCTAGAAAGTATCACCTACCTCCACCATAGCGGCATTTCAATACCTTATATTGCCTTTCAAAAAGGAGTGTATGCAACCGTACGCCGTTGGAAATATTTAATTACAGGCGAAGCCCAATATAGGCGAATTCTATAGCTTTGGTAACTGAATTATGTGTCGAATAGAAAAGTTACCTGTTCATATCATTATTCCAGTACATAACCGTAGGCGGATCAGTTTATCTTGCCTATGTACGCTTCATAAAGTGGGAGATTTACAACGCTACCATACATTCATAGTGGATGATGGCTCAACCGATGGCAGCGCGGAGGCAATTCAAAAAGAATATCCGGACGTGCAGATCCTGAAGGGAGATGGCAATCTGTGGTGGACGGGGGCAATCCATAAGGGGATGGCCTATGCCTATGAGCAGGGTGCAGAATTCTTGATTTGGCTGAATGATGATTGCCGAGTAGAACCAGGAGCGATCGCAGATTTAGTTAGCTTTTGCCGTGAACGCCCCAAAGCAATTGTAGGGGCACAGGGCTTTGAGACTGATAGTCCAAATCAGCTTTCCTTTGGGGGTAAGGTCAAGACCTGGAAGGGGTATCGGTTCATTCAACCAACTCCAGGGCAAGTCATCCCCTGTGATTTGCTCAGCGGCAATTTAGTGTGCATTCCTCGAGCAGTAGTAGATGCGATTGGCTATCCTGATTGTAAAATCACACCTCACTATGGTGGCGACTCTCTGTACTTGATCCGGGCTCAAAAAGCAGGATTTCAGCTTTTTGTAGATACTCGCCATGCTGCTTGGAATCTCCCTGGTGAGCCTCGGCTGTACCCCTCCAATTGGTTATTGGCTGATGGAGATCCTCTCAAAATTTTGAAGCTAGTCTTTGTACTGCAATCTGGCTTAAGTTGGCGGGTATGGTGGCAGCTGAATTGGGAAGCCTATGGACTGTGGGGTCTGGTAATGTTCTGCAAGAAGTATGCATCAATCGTGCTGATCAGTGCCATGCGGCTCTTGCCTATAGGATTAAGACAGCGAGGTGCTCATTTGCTTAAAACTTTGAACTCATAACTCCACATGATGACAGCTGTTAGCAATATTAGTGTGGTAATCACCTGTTACTCAGAGGGGGAGTTGCTTTGGGATGCGATTCATAGTATTCAGCAGCAGTCTTTTCCGGCGCTAGAAATTCTTGTGGTGAATGATGCTTCAAGGCATCCTGACACAGTCAATGTATGCCATCAGTTAGAGATGCAACCTGATGTTCGGGTGATTTGGCGACAGCTAAACGGCGGGCCCTCAGCAGCGAGAAATGACGGCTTCAAAGCAGCGAAAGGCGAGATTTTAGTGCCTTTAGATGGAGATGATGTGCTGCCTGAACATGCTTTAGCAGCCATTCATCAAGCGTTTCAAGAGCATCCAGAGGCTGGTTTTATTTACGGCGCTTATTTGCGGCAGGACCGTGCCGAGGGTGACGCGATCGCAGTTCATCCAGGCGATGTATCTCTGCAAACCATGCTGCGCTCTAAGCCTTTTTCCCTAAGTTCAAACTGGAAACTGATCGGAACAACCCCCCTGCGTAAATCTCTCTGGCAGTCTGTAGGTGGATACGATACAGAGTTTGGTGTAGACGATCTACATGACGTCGAGTTTTGGATACGAACGATCGCTACTGAGTGCGACTATCACGCAATTTCCCAAACTATTTATACATGGCGCAAATACTTAGGCAGCAATAGTCGTTTAGTGACACCTTTGGCTTGGTATCGGGTGGTTAAACGCCATTTCGATCTCTATCGTCAGCTTGGCTTAGAGTACCGGGCCTATGAACTGTTATTGCTGGGCAGTAAATGGCTAAATCAAGCTGAAGATATTAAAAATAATAGCCAAGCTTTGATGCGTTGTCTCCGCAATGGGCAATTTCGCTCTTCAACCCTGGTAGCTTTAGCAATTCCAGCCTTTGGATTGCGAGGCTTGGCAAGTTATGCGCGTCAGCGCCGGTAAGCAGGCAAAGCCTTAGAAGGGCATAGGAGGAATATGAGCAAAGCAAATCAGGAATGTCCTGTTGTCACTGTCATCTTAACTCCTGTTTATGCGACGAGCTATATTGATGCCTGCGATCGCATCCAAATTTGGGCTGAGGCCCGAAACTCCTGCTACATCGTCGCTGCCAATGTTCATGTGGTGATGACGGCTTATTGGCAGCGGCAGTACCAACAAATCATTAATCAAGCGGCTCTGGTCAGTCCGGATGGCATGCCGCTTGTCTGGGCCTTGCGACTGTTGGGAATCAAAGACCAAACCAGAGTGTATGGGCCAGATTTAATGCTGGCTTGGTGCGATCGCGCAGCTCAGTTAGAAATGCCTATCTATTTATATGGTGGCACCGAGTCAATGCTAGAGAAGCTAAAGCACAATCTGACTCAGAAATTTCCGGATTTGGCGATCGCAGATAGCTATGCGCCCCCTTTTAGGTCTCTGACTCTAAAAGAGGAGGAGTCAGATGTGCAGCGGATTAATGACTCTGGCGCATCTGTGGTTTTTGTGGGGTTAGGCTGTCCCAAGCAAGAAGAATGGATGGCTCGGCAGCAAGGCAAAGTTGCTGCTGTGATGATTGGTGTGGGAGCAGCTTTTAGTTTCCACAGTGGTGAAGTGGTTCAAGCCCCCCGGTGGATGATGAAACTAGGGTTGGAGTGGTTATATCGTTTTTCACAGGAGCCAAGGCGCTTGTGGCAGCGTTATTGCATCAATAATCCTGCCTTTGTCATTTTGTTTGGTTGGCAGTTGTTACGTCACTGGCTGCGACTCAAATAATTCAATTTTGGGTTCTGTCAGGTTTGTTTGGATTTTGCGGAATACTGAATGAAGTTGCTGCTTCATCATTTCTTCAAAAATAGTGATAGCCGAAGCAATTCCTACTGCATCTCCGCAATCTGCTTATACTGCAATGATTGAGTTTTCTGGCAGAGCTTCCAACAATTCCAAGCTAGATATTCGTGCTCCTGGCAAGTTGAACTTGTTACAGCTTCGCGGTTGGCAAGGGTATCGAATGCTAGCACTACTGCTCAGCGACGTCTTAGCGTTGGGAATGGCTTGGCAGATTGCGGCACATTTGAATCAATTTTATTCACCTTTACCACCGGAGCTGAACTGGTGGAGCTGGTTGGGTCTGCCAAGTCTATTTTGGCTATTTGCTGCTGCGACGTTGCTGTTTTTTGCTTACGGGGGGTTGTACTCCTCGGCAACGCAATGGAAGAACTACCTCCGGGCAGGCAAGTTGGTGAGCATGGTTTATTCGCTCTCCTTAGTGATGGGGTATTTTTATGACCCTAAGCTAGACCCACCGCGATCGCTATTCTTTACAGCCTGGTTGAGTAGTGTCGGGTTAGTAATAGGATTTCGGCTGTTAACAACCTTAATTTTGCGTCAGTTTGAGCAAAGCCAGTCTCCGATTCCTGTTTTTTTGATTGCCCCAGGCGATCGCTTGTCAACTTTGGCCCATGTATTAGAACAGCGTTTAAATTTCAAGGGTCAGGATGCCTCACGTTATCAAGTCGTTGGCGCAGCACTAGCAACCACCGCTCATGCTCCGACTACTCTACAAACCATTTTGGCATCCAAGGCCAAAGAGGTTTTAGTCGAGAACTTACCCAACACTGCACTGGCCTCAGCGCTTTATTGGCAGCTACGTCGTCAGGGCATTACTTTGCGCTTGCTACCTTCCAGTGTAGATATGTTGCATCGTCGCGGTCTGCCTGAGATCTTTGCTGGTTTACCAACTCTGCGGGTAGAGCCGCGTTTCTTAAGCAGTTTGGAGTATAGCTTAAAACGTTGGATGGATGTCTTCGGGGCTTTAGTTGGTGTGATTCTGCTGTCGCCTCTCTTTTTGGCTGTGGCGATCGCGATCAAGTTGTCTTCTCCAGGCCCGATCTTTTTCCGGCAAGAACGAATGGGGTTGCATGGCAAAGTCTTTCATATGTGGAAATTCCGCACAATGGTGACAGAAGCCGAAGCGTTACAGGCTCAGTTGGAAGCTTGTAATGAGATCAAAGGCGGAGTCATGTTCAAGATTAGACATGACCCTCGAATTACTCGCCTGGGTCGTTTCCTGAGATCTACTAGTATTGATGAGTTGCCCCAACTATTTAATGTTCTGCTAGGCCAGATGAGCCTGGTTGGCCCTCGTCCTTTGCCCCTCCGAGATGTGGAGCGCTTTGACACCTGGCACCACATTCGCCATCAAGTTCTGCCTGGGATTACAGGGTTATGGCAGGTTTCGGGCCGCTCTGATATTGCCGATTTTAGTGATGCAGTCCGCCTAGACCTTTACTACATTGACAACTGGTCGCTCAATCTCGATCTTGATATTTTGGTAGAAACTTGCCGCATCGTTTTGTTTGGTAAAGGTGCCTACTAAACTCTCCATACAAGCCCATGACTGGCGATCGCCCTCTAATTAAAAAAGCCCCACCCGCAACTTCCAATCCCAAAGGCTCGCTTTTAGGATTGTTAGTCACCTGTTTCTATATACTCTTCACACTGCTTCCTGACAGCAATACCTTAGTTGTTTCATGGCCCTGGGTATTTCTCTGGCAAGTAGGTTTAGCTTGCCTACCTTTATGGCTTTTGTGGATGGTATGGCGTCGGCAGGAATGGCTCTGGCTGGGTAACGGCTTTGATGCGATCGCGGGTCTTACTGCTATTGGCCTGATTACTTCAGCTGCTGTCGCTGAGTTTCCTATGCAAGCTCGTTGGTACGCTTGGGCCACTTTATGTTTTCTGGCTGGCTTGTATGCGCTCAACTATAAAGTTCTGACTTCCCGCGATCGCTACAACCTACTAGTGGGGCAAGGGTACTTAAATCTAGCCTTTATTGTCGTGAGCCTTGGTTTGTGGTTAACCCAAACGATCTTGCCAGAACTGGATCGGTTGCAAGCCCTACGCCAGTCAGGTGTTAATCTTTCACTAAACCTCTCAACGTTAGAGTTACGCAATTGGGCACCGCTCGGTCATCCCAACTACGTAGCAGGCTATCTCCTCTTAGCTCTCCCTTTGCTCCTGGCGCTGAGTATTCTGCAAACTGGAAAGCAACGCCGGCTTTGGCTGACAGGAGTAGGACTGGGGTTGATTGCTCTTTACACCACGGGTTCGCGGGGGGGCTGGTTAGGACTCGCAGCGCTTTGTATCGTCGGGTTTGTTCTACTACTATTCCGCAGCTCTCTGCCACGTCTTTGGCTAGGCTTAGGAAGCCTTTTCATGCTGGCTTTTTTGAGCCTGTCAGTACTCACAAACGATCGCCTTAAAACAGCAATTACTGCCATACTCAGCGGTCAACTAAGCGGCGACTTTGCCTACCGGATGATTACTGCTGTAACAGGTTGGCAGATGGGAATCGCGCATCCAGTCTTCGGGGCTGGGCCTGGTAGTGTTCCGATTGTCTATCAGCAATATCGCCCTGGATGGGCAGGCCGAGAAGCAGAACTAACCTACCAACTTCACAGTACTCCAGTGCAAATTTGGGCTGAACTAGGTTTGTGGGGAATTGGGACGAGTGTAATTGCGATCGCTCTCCTCACCTACTTAAGCATTCGCTGGCTTAGTAAAATCTCAGCTCAGCCCGTTTCCCGTCAACATACAGACCAAATTCTTGTTTGGAGTATATTGGCAGGTCTTTTAGGTTATGGGATCAGTAGCTTGACCGATTACCAGCTCGATAATGTTTGCATCGGTGGCACTTTAGTTCTCTTCATCGCTATCCTTGCCGCTGTATTTCGCGAGACTTTTTCCGAAACTTCAGTGAGCGCCCTACCTAAATTTTCAATTACAGGACGAGCGGCCCAAGGCGTAACTTATGCTGGGTTAGGCCTGCTGCTCGTGGTCAGCGTCTGGCTAGTTCCGATTCATCGAGCTTGGCAATTATCGAGTCAGGGTTTTATTGCTCTAAGCCGAGAAAACATCCCTGGGTTTGTGCAACGCCTCAGCCAAGCTGCTCAGTTAGCGCCTTGGGAGCCATATTATCCTTACCAGCTAGGTTGGAACTTGGGGAATCTGAGTTTGCAAACTAACGATCCTCAACAACAAAGCCAACTTCAGGCCGATGGCATTACTTGGTTACAGAAAGGCATCCAAGCCTCTCCCTACCAAGAATTTGGGCATACCAATCTAGCTTGGCTCTTATTAAATCAAAATCCTCAAGCTGCAACCCAAGAGTTTATTCGCTCTGCTCAGCTAGTTCCTGCTAAGAGAGGGGTGTTTTATGGGTTGGGGCTTAGCTTATTAGCGCAAGGTAAAGTCGATTTGGCGACAGAAGCAGTAGCTTTGGAAGCATTACGTGATCCGCTGCTCATTACCAGCCCTGTTTGGCGAGCGCCTACCATCCAGCCTCTCTACACACCCATGCTGGATCGTGTTGCAGCAAAATGTACAGAGCTATTACAGGCTCCTGCTCAGCCGGAACAAATTAGTACCTACTGCTACCAACTGCGGGGTGGGGTGAACTGGTGGCGAGGTGATTTCGAAGCAGCGCATAAAGACTGGGATAGTCACGGTACTCCCTTAAGCCAAGTCATCCTACAACTTGCAGAAGGCAAAAATGTAGAGCCACAAATACAAGCCTTACCTAATTCACCAGGTAAATTAGCGATCGCAGCTTGGCTCAACCCTGGTCAACGCCAATCTCTTTTGCGAGAAGCATGGATACAAGCAGAGCAAAACAGCCTACCCCCCGAACTTTGGGAAGCTCTAGTCACAAGCATGAATCGTTCATCATCCTTTGATGAATGGCTGAAACGGAATGCACCGAGTCGTCAATATCGTCGCACCCGTACTGGATTCGGAGTTCTCAGTCGCCATATTGATGGTTCTGCTCCTGTCGATTTCCTTACTGTTGCAGACAGTGTTGTAGTAACTGAACTATTACCTGAGATTTTGTTCTCACCTCTCTATTTTTCTGATTGGGATTTAGTTTTGCAAGCATGGCGTGATGCTTTAATTCAAAAAACTTGAAAGACTTCAAGACTAGAGTGGGTAATCTAAAGAGTGAAGAGCCTTTCACTGAAGTTACACAAACTGGAATTCAGCATGAGCAGTTTTAATAATTATGTAGAGCTACGCCAAACTCAAATCAAGCGTAAACAACGATTGATAGCATTCGTCTCTACTGGGCTGTTTTTAGGGTCAACAGTATTTGCAGTGGGAGGTTTCTTTGCTGATACCTTCCGTCAGATCACCCAACCAAAAATGAGTTCTACAATAGTACAATCACAGCCAATGATGGAGGAAAAAGGATATGAGCTAGTACTGCAACGAGAACCAGAAAATCAGGTAGCTTTAGAGAGCTTAGTGCAAATACGTATAAAAAGGGGTAACTTAGAGGGCGCTCAGGAGCCTCTGAAAAAATTGATTAAGCTTAATCCTAATAATGCTACTTATAAAGCATTGTTGACCCAAGTAAAGAAAAAAGCTGGCAATCGCTAAAAAATCCTTGGCTAAAATTATAAATTTTTACGAGATTTCTGTGAATATGATTAAACATATCTTATTGTCAACCACTGATCCTGGTGTTGGCGGTGTTGCTCAATATAACCACTCTATTCTATGTTTTTTGATCAAAAAAGGATATAGAGTTACCTGTTTGCAACCTCAGAATGATCATGAGAAGATTGTGTATCAGAAGAGCTTGGGTATTCATCACATCTGGTGTAATGGTAGCCAAGAAAAAGAGTTCAAAGAAGTTTTAACATCTTTAGAATACAAGCCTGACCTATTGATTTGTAGTAATACAAATCCTTTTTCAAATTTCTCTACCAAGCGAGTCTGTATTCAACTTGGAATACCCTACATTGTAGTTGAAGGTCTCGTTGAACCTTGTTTGGCTAATCAATTTTCTAGCTACATAGATGAGTTGGCAGAGCATTACGCAAAAGCTAAGTCAGTTATTGCGGTTTCTCATAATAACCTGGATTTGCTACGTGAGCTATTTGGTCTTCCTAAATGCAAGGGGAAGGTCATACATTATGGACGACCTCGTCATTATTTTACCCCCTGCGATCTGTCTATCAGAAAAGAACTGCGAGAAACTTTAAGCATTCCTGATGACGCTATAGTTTGTTTTACAGCTGCTCGTATAGAAAGCCGTAAGGGATATCAATATCAACTAGAAGCTATTAGACAATTAATGAAAACTGCTGTCTGGCCCCAGCTTTATTTTGTATGGGCTGGGGGCGGGATTTTTGAGCCGCAGCTTGAAACTCACCTGAGGCAAGTTGTAGAGCAACTTGGAATTGCAGATAAGGTAAAGTTTTTAGGCCAGCAATCAAATGTTTTAGAGTGGCTCAATATCGCTGATATTTTTATCCTTCCTGCACAGCTAGAAGGTATGCCTTTGTCTGTTATGGAGGCAATGGCTAAAGGACTACCAGTTATTGCCACATCTGTTAGTGGAATTCCTGAAGAATTAGGTTCTACTGGCAAGCTAGTTTCTGACCCTAATTCTAATTCTCAATCTACAGTAAGAGAATTGGTGAAGGCAATTCAAGATTGGTCTGTAAGCCCAACTCTACGCATGTCTGTTGGCCAAGCTTGCAAACAACGGGCAGAGGTAATGTTTCAAGAAGAAAGAATGCTCGAACAAACACTGAAAATTATTGAAGGTGCTCTTTTGCCTATTAGAGATTACGTTTCGCCAGGACTATCAATCATTCAGCCTGACTATGCCTTTCCTGAGATGGTTGCAGGAAATCCAAGCACCTGTGCTTGGCCATATTTACGTCGAGATATTCCTCACAACTGGTATGTTGACAGGCGGCAACCAACAATAGGGTTTCTTAGCCGAGATGAAGCACATATTCTTTACAATACTGCTCTCAAGTTTGAAGGTAAGAAAGGTCTAGAAATTGGTTGTTGGCTAGGATGGTCGGCCTGCCATATAGCGCTTGCAGGCGTTGAGTTAGACGTGGTTGATCCTGTATTGGGTAGGCCTGAGATTTTTGAAAGTGTTAGCACCTCATTAGAACGGGCTGGGGTTCTTAATACAGTCAATTTAGTAGCAGGTTATAGCCCCCAAAAGGTAGAGGAATTAGCTGTTCAATTGCAACGAAAATGGCCTTTTATCTTCATTGATGGTAATCACGAAGCACCAGGGCCTCTTGAGGATGCGATCATTTGTGAGCAGTTAGCAGAAGAAGATGCAGTGATTGTATTTCATGATCTAACTTCCCCTGATGTAAGCCAAGGTCTAGACTACCTGAAGCATAAAGGCTGGAATACCATGATTTACCAAACTATGCAAATCATGGGTGTTGCTTGGCGCGGGGAAGTTGAACCAGTTATGCACCAGCCAGACCCAGAGGTTGATTGGACTCTGCCAGAGCACTTGAAGCAGCATGCTGTGAGTGGGTTTTCACATCAACTAGCTACTGATGAGTTTCAACAGATACTCAGCATAATTCGTCCTTACACCCTATTAAGTGAAGCCCGCTTGTTTTCTCTTTACTCGTTAGCAAAGCAGATTTGCTTGGAAGATATTCCTGGAAGCTTTGTTGAATGTGGTACCTATAAAGGAGGGGCAGCAGCACTGCTAGCTACTGTTATTCAGCGTTACAGTTTGCGTCCAAGGCTTTTGTATGCCTTTGACACATTTGAAGGAATGCCAGATCCTATAGAGGTTGATCGGCATGACGGAATTCCAGCAAACTTAACAGGCTTTGGAGTAGGTACTTTAAAGGCCCCTATCGAAGAAAATTTAAACAAAGTTTGTCAAGAACTTGGTGTGACCGATATCGTCGTTCCTGTAAAAGGTTTATTCGCAGATACCTTACCTGAATACAAATTACATATTAACGATATTGCCCTTCTACATGCTGATGGGGATTGGTATGAATCAACTATGGATATATTCAATACGCTTTATGAGTGTATTGTGCCTGACGGAGTTATCCAAGTAGATGACTATGGCCATTGGGAAGGTTGTAGAAAAGCTTTACATGAGTTTGAGGCTCTTCAAAACGAGAAATTTAATCTCACGAAGATTGATGATACTGGAGTTTGGTTTCAGAAATTTACAAAAGCTAAGACTGGTAAGCCAACCATTGTAGTCGATGGGGTCTTTTTTCAGCTCTATAAAACTGGGATTGCTCGTGTCTGGAAATCTGTACTAGAGGAATGGTCTACACAGAGCTTTGCACAGAATATTGTTGTCCTCGATCGCGCTGGTACGGTTCCTAAAATTCCTAATATTCGTTATCGACTTGTGCCAGCTTATAGTTATAGCGAAACTGAGTTAGACCGCCAGATGTTACAGCAGGTGTGTGACGAGGAAGGCGCTGATCTATTTATATCAACTTATTACACAACACCAATAGCAACTCCTTCTGTGTTCATGGCTTATGACATGATTCCAGAGGTACTAGGAGCAAATCTTCAAGACCCAATGTGGCGAGAAAAGCAGTTGGCTATTCAACATGCCTCAGCTTATATTGCAATTTCTGAAAATACGACACATGACTTATGCAGTTTTTACTCAGATGTACCTCTGGAGGCCGTGACAGTTGCCCATTGTGGAGTGCAACCTAGCTTCTCACCCAGTAGCACTGTAGAAATTAATGCCTTTAAGTTGAAGTATGGGATTTCTAAACCCTACTTTCTTTTAGTGGGTGGTGGAGCAGGCTATAAGAACTCTCTACTGTTTTTCCAGGCATTTGCTCAACTGCCAAGTAAGCAAGGTTTTGATATCGTTTGTACTGGTAGCAACTCTCTGCTAGACACTGACTTTAGAACCTATACGGCTGGTGTAACTGTTCATATGTTACGGCTAGATGACGATGAGCTAAGAGTTGCTTATTCAGGTGCGATCGCTTTAGCTTATCCATCCTTATACGAAGGTTTTGGACTGCCGATTGTGGAAGCAATGGCTTCAGGCTGTCCAGTAATCACCTGCCCTAATGCCTCAATTCCAGAAGTTGCAGGGGATGCGGCTTTATATGTGGACGACAATGATGCGACTGCTCTAGCCAATGCTCTATGTGAGGTGCAAAAGCCTGAAGTACGTCAGGCTTTAATCGAGATGGGCTTAGAACAAGCTGCAAAGTTTTCTTGGTCAGCGATGGCAAACAAGATTAGCTCAGCGCTTATTACAGCTACGCTGACGCCTTTAAATCTAAGAGAAATTAATTTGCTGATTTTTCCTGACTGGAGTCAGCCAGAAGAAATGCTTTACTCAGAACTAGGAGCAGTAATTCAGGCGATCGCTTATCGTCCCGACAAAAGCCAGATCACTTTGCTTGTGAATATGAGCAACATCTCTGAAGAGGAAGCGAACCTGGCACTGTCGGGCCTTACAATGACGTTACTTTTACAAGAAGAAGAATTAGACGTAACGGAGGGTCCGGAAATATCTCTTGTAGGTGGTTTGAGTAGCATCCAGTGGCAAGTCTTGTTGACTCGTGTTCAATCTCGATTGCCACTGGAGCACGAAGACCAGCAAGCGATCGCAGCAGTTGGAGCAGGTAATCTTGCTATCTCAAATCTGGAAACTCTCGAACAACATTTAACCTGACCAAGTTGACTTAATCGAAAAGGACTCCAGCATCTTGCATCAAAACAATACTGGAGTCCTTTCTGAGTTATGGCACCTGAGCTCTAATCACTTTGCTTCAATGTACCTCATCCACATTTGTTCGTAAGCATTTTCCATTTCTTGGGTAAACTGCTTTGCATTCCATAACGGAGATGTCTGACGTGATGCTCGCATTTTCCAAGCAATCTGTTGGCGTAGAGCCGCATCTTTCCCTAGCCGTACTCCCCACTCCACGTATTCTGCATCAGTCCAAGCAATACCCTCAGTTACACCAATGTTCATCATCATGGTGTAGCTATTCCGACTAACAAACTGTTCTCCAACTCGTGTAACTAGAGGAGTTCCCATCCAAAGAGTTTCTAGAGTTGTAGTAGCCCCATTGTAGGGATAAGTATCTAGGACAACATCAGCAATCCCTAAGTTGGCTCTATGAATAGCTTCTCCTGCAACTTCTGGCAAGAAACGCAAGCGATCGCAATTCACGCCCTCTTCTTCCGCAATTTGATTGAAAAAGCTTTTGATGGATTTCTCATCACCTAAGCCTTTAATCAGGAAGTAGCTGTTAGGTACTTGCTTTAAAATTTTCATTTGCAGTCTAACTGCATCTGGATGACGCTTATGTCCCTTTTGAGCACTTAGGTATACTACTGCATCATTAGGAATGCTCAGCGCATCTCTCCGCAACGTAGGTATACCAATCTCAAACCCATCAACTGCAATATATGTTTGGGGCAAACGCCAGATCTTCTCGGAGTAGTACGTTTGCGCGGCCTCAGGTAAGACATAAGGATCAGCAATATAGTAGTCAACAGCTGGGATTCCTGAGGCGTCCCAACCTAACCAAGTTACCTGTATGGGTGCTGGTTTCAAGGCCATGACTGCACAAGTAATATCAACCGTAATACTATCTAGGTCAATTAATATATCTATCTCATCTTGGTGAATCTGTTGAGCGATTTCTGACCAATTTATACCTAAGTAATGAGCTTGATGTACTTTCTCAACAAACCAATTTTGTGTAAATAAATCTTCTTTAGGCTGATTGATAAAATAGGTATAAATTTGAAAGCGTTCGGAGTTGTGATGTTGAAATAGCCAACGAGCTAACCAGCCTACAGAATGCCGCTTCAAATAGGCAGAAATATAGCCGATTCTTAAACGTCTACCAGAAACTCTCTGAGAGGATAGTGTGCTGTGACGCTGGCTAAACTGTTCAACTAAATGCTGGGCTGAGCGTTGGAGATTGATTTGTCCAAGGTTAGCAACTTGATTGTGAAACCAACGGTTCTTTTGGGGATCATCTCTCAAGTAAGGAGCAAAGAACGTAGAGGTAAACAGGCTCGTGACTTCACTAGGATTTAGTTCTTCTGGTTGCTGAACCAGGTTAGAGAGAGACTGTTCGTGTTCTTCAAAAACCTTGTAAGCTTCTTGCCAAGATCCGCCAGCGCTCAGTAAACCTCTTAGGACTAAATAGCTGCCATGAATTCGCCTCGCTAGGGATTGAGCCAAATCATAGAAATGCCTTGCGGTTTCTACTCCCTTATCGTGATCACCCATCTTTTGATAAAAGGCAGCCAGGTGACTTAAAGGCTGAGGATTAGTAGGAGCTATTTGTAAGCAAAACTCTGCTAACCGAGCAGCAACCTGTACTTGCCCCAAGGAGTACCCAATTTTGATGGCAGCAGGCATGAAGACATCAAGTAAAGACTGGGGATCATCTACTAGGGGAGGTTTGCCTGCTAAAACCAAGCAAGCTTCTGCGAACTGTAAAGTTGCAGGATGGACCGGGTCATACTCCAAAATGGCACTAAGCGTACTCAGTAGTAGAAATAAATCAAGACTAGTAGGCTGTTCCGACTTCAGTAGCTTAATTAATTGAAAGGTTTCTAAATCTTCACCCGTGAATGTATCTAGCTCAATTGCCAACTGAACAATTTTTAAGAGGTTATCAAAGTCGGCTGGAGTAATTTCTCGTATATGCTGACGAATGGCCCAAGCCAATTTGTATTCTTCTAATGCTGCTTGTCGTTCAGCTTCTGTATTAAGAACTTGTAGTAGCTCATTAGTCCAAACTTCCACCTCATCTGGTTCTGCCTCGGCTAGAGGTAAAAACCAACTAGTTTGAGCTTCCTCTTCCTTACCCTGAAGGAGAAATACTAGTCCTAAATACCAATAGTTTAATCTGTTACTTGGTTCAGCCTCGATCGCTGCTTCATACAAGCTCACAGCCTTGCTATAGTCACCCTCAGTGAAGGATTGGTAAGCTTGCTGTTGCAATTTTGTCAGGCTAGAAGCAGTGTGCTCAGAGGACATACAATTGATGGGGGAATGAAGGATTGCTAAAAGCTCTACACTAGTTTAATCGTCAGGTAAAATTAGCTGTAAAAAAGCAAAGAGCGGGTTAGATATCTACCCACTCTAGCTGTATATATTTTACCTATGCCATCAAGACATTCCTAGCTTTGAAATGCGAGAAGGGAGCTTACTTGGTATCGAGGGGCTTAAAGTCGGTAGCACAGGCACCGTTAGATGCAGCAGTGTTAGTTGTTTGGCTTGCAAGAGGCTTCACGGATTCACACAGCAGAGCTAGCGTTGTTGCTTCACTGGTAGTTGCTACTGTTCCTAGCCATACTCTGCCGTTATAGTGCTTGAGAGCCTTTTTGGTCGGCTGTGGAGTACCGAGGTTTGTGACAGCACTGTTAGTATTATCAAGCGTTACGACATAGCTGTAGTTGGTGGTTTGGGTTTGGATACCAAGACCCAAGTTGTCAACACTAGAGCCAAATTCACTGTTTTCTAGATAGTAAGCTTGTTGAGCGCGGTTCATGGAACCAACGTATTGCTTAGCTTCAGATTGCTTCGCTTTGTTAGCTTGGTTTAGGAAGGAGGGCAGCGCGATCGCAGATAGAATACCGATGATGATGATAACAACGAGAAGTTCAATGAGGGTGAAACCTTGATCTTCTTTCTTCTGAGCTAGGTGCTGTAGAAATCTAGCTTGAAATTCAGTCTTCATTAATTTATCTCCTTGAGGTGCGGTGCGCAGTGGTTTCTAACTCCTGAATTTAATTTACCCAGGATGATCAGCTTTCATATCATCCACCTGTAAAAACTTTTGGTCACACAGTTTCAATTCCGGGACTGAGGCCGCTCTAAAACTCTAAAAGGACGTATAGATAAACCTCTAAGCTACTTAGGAGTTGCTTCGTTTCCTCAAAGGCTGTTTGTGCACTCACAGGTTCTAAGGTGAGCGCATTTACAGGCTGTACAGTCTGCCAACGCTCAACCAAGGACATAAAAGGTTGCGGCCCCTCCCAAAGAGGTAACAGGCAAGCTGCTGCCATCTGGTTATCGACAGTAATGGAGGTGAGCGCAGGTAGAGAAATCAACTGACTGATTTCAAAAGGCCGATGGGAGTTCACACAGTCAATCAACTTCTCTTTAGCTGATTGTGTTTTAAGTTGGGGATGTAGGTGTACCTGAGCTTGCTGCCAATCTTGAGTACTCCACTCACTAACAGGTAGGTAGTCCTCTGCTTGATTAGGGTGAGCGCACCAGAAATCTAACAAGCGGTGAACTGGATGTAGCAGTTCAAACAGATATAGTCTTTCTTCTAAGGGAACTTCAGGCAAACTCATGGCCAAGAACGCTGGCAGGTTTGCTGGGTCTTGAAACAGATCCATCAATTCCCAGTGCCGCCAATTCACCATGCTGACAAACTCTAAATTGGCAGCCTCAAGAGCTGCAAAAAGCTCTTTAACAGTAGAGCCTTTGTCCCCTTTCATCAAAAAGTTCACACGTACTCTTTCGGCATCTGTATCAAAGTATGGCTTCCATACAAGCATTTTGAGATAGACATCACTCTTCAGCGATCGCATAATTTCTCGGAGAAGCTCAACCTCTAGCTCGTTTGGTGCTTCGTCCATCAACCCCATCATTTTGAAAACCTTCTGGGCTCGGAAGTAAAACTCTCGCTGTAGAGAGCTATGTAGGTTTGCGCGGATGATGCCATTCGGTTTAAGTACCGACTGCATAGCCTTTAGTCCAGCCACTGGGTCGGGTAGCAAATACAAGACCTCATCACAGTTGATGTAGTCAAACTGGAGGTTTAAGCTTGGCAGTTCCTCAGCCGCTAAAGTATAGAACTCTGAGTTTGCAAACCCGTGATACCGCGATCGCTGGCGTGCTAGATCCAACGATTTCTCGGACATATCTATGCCGACAATTTTGGCTCCTGGATTGGCTTCAGCTAGCGTCAGTGATGTGTATCCACTACCACAACCCACATCTAAAATTAGTTTCTCTCTTGTATCGATAATCCTATGGTTTCTCAGGTAAAACGGAGTTACCAAGTTATGGAGGTATAAACTATTGGCATCTCCTTGGGGAGAGGTTTCCAGAGGAAGCTCTGGATAGGGAGTTGTCTCCCATTGCTGGCGAATTTTCTCGCGTTCAGATTCATGCCTATCCATACAAAAATCCTTGTTTTTCTTTTGAGTGACAAACTAAGGCTAGGTTTGATCTGTCATCTTCTTCCATTGTTCTCACAGTTTGGATCTGTGTATCCATGACCAGTTCATCAGTTTCATCCACACCCCTGCTTTCACTGTGCATGATTGTCAAGAACGAACAGCAGAACTTGGCTCGCTGCTTAGCCAGTGTGCGATCGCAAGTTGATGAGATGATTGTGGTCGATACTGGCTCTGAGGATGGCACGATTGCGATTGCTCAGCAGTATGGTGCGCAGATCAAGCATTTCCAGTGGTGTGATGATTTTGCTGCGGCCCGGAATTTTGCGATTGCCCAAGCTTCTGGTAAATGGATTTTGATGCTAGATGCTGATGAAGAGCTAGTAGTGGAGTTTGAAGGCTGGCGTGAGCAGCTGAGTTTAGAACAGACAGCTTTAGCCTATTGGATACCTCTAACAGACCTTCACCAGGCAATGACCAATTTGCCTACTCTGCGACTGTTTTGCAATCTACCAGATCTAAGATACGGCGGACGCTATCACGAGCAGTTGCTGTATCGTGAGCAACTTATTCCCGCAGAGCTTACCCACAATGCCAAGTTGCTCAAGATTCTGCACTACGGCTACGAAGAGCAGCTACTTCTCCACAAGAATCTCAACCGAGATATTCCTATATTAGAGCGAGTACGACAGCAAGAGTCTCTCAGCCTCCTGTTACTGATGACTCTGGCAGATACCTACGTACGGACTGGCCAAGTAGAAAAAGCAAGGAAGTGTTGGGCAGAGGCTTTTGAGCGCATTAGCTCAAGTTTGTTGACTGGGAGTTTACCTCAAGAAACGGTTCGACTGCCAGCTCTGCTATTTACGCTGGGTCTGGACTTACTTCATGAACAAGAAGACTATGAAACAGCTACATTGGTGTGTCGGCGAGGTTTGGAATGGTTTCCTAACTATCCACCCCTCAACCATTTAACGGGTTCCTTATTCATGCAGTTAGGGTTTCCTGTGGCCGCGATCGCCTACTTTGAGAACTGTCTGCAAATGGGCCGAGATGGTACTCATTTTCAGCGAGAACCCTTTGATTTGCGCTTTCTAGGCGTATGGCCAGCTCACGACCTGGGCTCGGTTTACATGGAGCTGAATCGTATCCCAGAAGCGATCGCCGCTTTTGAATTGGCCCTCTCATTTGAAGCGGATTACCTTCCTGCCCAGGAAGATTTGAAAATAGCACAGCAGAAACTACAGCAAAACTGAGTTTAGTGAGCAGTAACTCAGTAGAGACCTCTAAGCCTAGGAATAGTTAGGTGAAAACCCAGCACTGGATTTTTGTCCAGAACTTGTTACACTAACTAACATGTAGTCGTTATGAGTTTGTCTAGACCCATGACAAATCCAACTGTTGAAAATTTAGTCATTATTGGTTCTGGCCCTGCGGGATATACGGCTGCTATTTATGCTGCAAGGGCAAATCTGAAGCCGTTTGTGTTTGAGGGCTTTCAGGCAGGGGGGCTACCGGGTGGGCAGTTGATGACGACCACTGAGGTGGAGAACTTCCCTGGCTTCCCGGAAGGAATCACGGGACCGCAGTTAATGGATCGGATGAAGGCTCAAGCAGTGCGCTGGGGAGCTGAACTGGTCACTGAGGATGCGGTGTCGGTGGATTTCAGTCAGCGTCCTTTCGTGGTGCGTTCTGAAGAGCGGGAAGTAAAAGCGCACAGTATTGTAATTGCAACAGGTGCGACAGCAAAGCGGCTAGGTTTACCTTGCGAACACCAGTTTTGGAGTCGTGGCATTTCGGCTTGTGCCATTTGCGATGGAGCAACGCCAATTTTTCGGTCTGCTGAGTTGGCGGTTGTAGGTGGGGGTGACTCGGCAGCAGAAGAAGCTGTGTATTTGACCAAGTATGGGTCGCATGTGCACCTATTAGTACGCGGTGAGAAGATGCGGGCTAGTAAGGCCATGCAGGATCGAGTGCTGAAAAATTCCAAGATTACCGTTCATTGGAACACGGATCTTTGGGATGTGTTTGGGGAAGCGGAGCACATGAAAGGGGTTCATCTCCGTAATAACAAGACAGGGGAAGCGAGTGAGCTACATGTGCGGGGTTTGTTCTATGCGATCGGTCACACCCCCAATACCTCATTGTTCCAAGGGCAGCTAGAACTCGATGACATCGGTTACATTGTGACGAAACCTGGTTCTGTAGAAACGAGCATTGAAGGTGTGTTTGCTGCTGGTGATGTCCAGGACCATGAGTATCGACAAGCTATCACGGCAGCGGGCACGGGTTGTATGGCGGCTATGCTGGCGGAGCGTTGGTTATCGGCTCAGGGTTTGGTGCAAGAATTCCATCAAACAGAGACATCGGAGAAGCCAGAAGCAGAACAGGTGGCCAAAAAGTCAGAAGCTGATCAAGAGTCTGAATTTAGCGTGGATGCAACTCGGCATGAAGGTGGGTATGCGCTCCGGAAGCTTTACCACGAGAGCGATCGCCTGATTGTGGTGAAATATGCTTCGCCTAACTGTGGACCTTGCCACACATTGAAACCCATCTTGAATAAAGTAGTGGATGAGTTTGAGGACAAAGTCCATTTTGTCGAGATTGATGTGGAGCAAGACCCAGACATTGCTGAGGCCGCAGGTGTTATGGGTACGCCAACCATTCAGTTCTTCAAAGACAAAGCCAAAGTGGGTGAGATGAAGGGCGTGAAGCAGAAGAGCGAGTATCGCCAACTGATTAGTAGCAATCTCTAACTCATTCGGATTCGTAACTAATCCGGATTAGCAAGGGGGGACTGAGCTTGGTAGATTAGATCAGCCTATCGCGATCGCTGGCTTGCACTAATTTTATGGCCTCTACTAAGCTCTGGTTACCTCGGTTTCGATTTGCCGAACACCCCAGCCTTTCCATGCGAATGATGGGGGTTGGGCTAGTCATTACAGTTTTCTTTATTCTGGTGGCCCTCCTTGCGCCTGTGTTTCAGGCTTGGGGCTGGCTCCAGAGCCCAGACACTTTTTCATTAATTGATCCGACTAAGTCACCCCCTTCAGCAAGTCATTGGTTTGGGACCAATTCTGAAGGTTACGATGTTTTTTCACGGACGTTGTTTGGTAGCCAAGTCGCGCTGCAAGTTGTGATTTTAGCAACAGCGTTAAGCTTGGCAATCGGCGTACCACTGGGTTTAGTGAGTGGCTACGTGGGGGGGAGGCTCGATCGCGGGTTACTGTTCTTGATGGATACGATCTATACCTTGCCAGGATTGCTGCTCTCGGTGGCACTGGCGTTTGCGGTAGGCCCAGGGGTATTAAACGCTGCGATCGCTCTGAGTATTTCCTATGTGCCGCAATATTATCGAGTGGTACGCAACCACACCGTTTCTGTGAAAACAGAATTATTTATCGAAGCAGCTCAAGCAATGGGTGCTTCTACTTGGACGGTACTCTCGCGCTATCTACTACTCAATGTGATTCAAAGTGTGCCAGTGCTGTTTACGTTGAATGCGGCGGACGCAATTTTAACACTAGGGGGTTTAGGTTTCTTGGGCTTAGGACTACCTGCGGACGTACCAGAGTGGGGGCGTGATCTGCAAAAAGCTCTAAGTGGTCTGGCAACAGGAATTTGGTGGCCTGCTTTTTTCCCTGGTATGGCAATGACCTTAATGGTGGTGGGCTTATCTTTGCTAGGGGAAGGATTGAACGAGTTTGTCAATCCGCTGCTGCGACGAGAAAACTGGAACCGGAAAGCTGGTAAGTAAAAGCGTATTTATTAGCATCGTCAGCTCGCTCGGATGTGTGCCCTATGCCACTCAAGACTTCACTGCTCATGACAGCCCTTTGCTTCACGTTGGTTGCAGCGGCAAACGGTAGTTTTCGAGCGAACTCTGAGCAGGGGCGATCCTCTGATGCTGCGGTTAGTCTGGCTCCTCGCTCTGGCAGCTCCCTGACGGCTGGGACTGAGCCTGCTGGGACTGAGTTGCCTAGCGATCGCACCGCTCATCCGGATGAGCCTGTTAAAGATACACTCGATCAAAGATTTTCCGTTGAGAACTCACTGGCAAGAATGCAGCAAATTGAGTCAGCTCTGACGAGTTTTCGGCAATTGACCGCGAAAAGTCAGAAAAACTTGGGGCAGACTGAGGTTACTGAGGTTAGCAATACGGACTGGGAAACCCAGAATTTAGGCTTCCATAATTGGGTAAGTGCGGTAGAAGGAACTCTACTGAAACAAAATCACCAAATTGCCCAATTGGAATTAGAGTTAGCGCAGCAGCAGTATGCAGCGGGGAAAATCACCAAAGCTGAACTAGCCCAGAAACTTGCGCATGAGAAAAAAGCAGCTCAAGAATTTGAGCAATTCTGGGAGTCTTTTAGCGTTGCCGACTAGGGAAGCTTTGACATCCTCTCCACGCAAATCAAAGATTATGCGCGGAAATTCCTTGGGTCGCCTCAAAGAGTTCCTGCTTCCAAGCCAGCCAACTAGACTGAGTGACCCCAGCCCCCGCCGCATCGACTCCACAGGCATTTTCAATTCCCCGTTGCCCACGGGTACTGATGACTTGAGCTGCTGCCACATCGCGAGGCTTAGTTGAGCCGCAGTTGTGACAGTGATGAATTCGGGTGCTTAAGTCTTTGCGAACCTCAGCCCCACAATCTGGACACTCCTGAGAAGTACCTCTAGGATCAACTTTGCCGTAATACACATCTCGCTTCCAGCACACCCACGGCAAGATCTGGTTCACGAATTGACCCAGCCCTGCATCTAAGATGTGCTTGCCTAGCATTCCTTTAGCCATAATGCGAAAGTCTAAATCTTCCACAAAAATCACCCCAGCATTGTCGCAGAGATGATGGGCTAGCTTGAAATGCCAGTCTTTGCGAGTATCGGCAATCCGTTGATGCACTCTCCCAATGTTCTTCTGAAGCTTCAGCCAATTGTTGCTCCCTTTCTGCTTTGTCTTGAGTCTGCGTTGCAGTAATTTCAACTTGCGGTGCAGCTCATTAAAAAAGCGGGGTCGCTTGACTTGGGCTCCGTCTGAAGTGGAGAGGAAGTATTCCAGTCCGACATCAATGCCGATGGGATGCCCCCGTGGTATCGTAGCAGGGACATCCACATTCGCTTCTAAGCTCAACAGGACAAAGTAGCCCGATGCCTTGCGAACAATCCGGGCTTGCTTGACCTGAAAGATTTCAGGCATCTCCCGTGACCAGCGCACTTTGACCAGACCCAATTGAGGTAGCTTAATGCCGTTCTCGCTGAGGCAGCTCTTGAGCATCTGCGGAAAGACAAAGCTTCTCATTCGACTGGGCTTTTTGAACCTGGGCAACCCCGACCTCTTCAGTCGCCATGACTCCCAAGCGTTTTCCAGCTTTCTAAGAACCTGCTGAAGAACCTGAGCATTGACGGTTTTGAGTCTAGGAAATTCCGCTTTAGCTTCAGTGAGCGCCTTGCACTGCCTTGCATAAGCGGGGAGCGACGCGTCCGCTGGCAAGATAAACTCTTGCCGAATTGAACAGGCATTAACAGGCGACTTACGAGACTCTAGCCAGTCTTTACGTTCCCGCAGGGCAAAATTCCAGACATTGCGACACACATCAAGAATGTGCTCAATCTCTGAAACCTGCTCCGCAGTCGGCTCTAGCTTAAATTCCCAAGTTCTGATCAGCATGACTCTAGTCTAGCCTACAGCAAAGCTTATATTTCGTAGGTACAGTTCTCTGGATTGCTTCCTTTAGTCGCACATCGCCTCACCACCCCCTAACCGTTTCGCGTATAGGTGGAGCACTACGATGATCCTTGGTAGGATTGTAGACCGTCATCTTTTCAATTACCGCATCATTGGAAGTATGGGGACAACGCCCGATGTTTCAGCCCAACCAAACCAAACACCTCAGGTCTTAGGTATTGACTTAGGTGGCTCAGCGATTAAACTAGGTCGCTTTAGTCAGGATGGTACTTGCCTACAAGCTATGACTGTCCCAACGCCACAACCTGCTTATCCAGAAGCAGTTTTAGCGGCAATGGTTGATGCGATCGCCCAGCTTGATCCAGACCAGACCAGCTTGGCCATTGGAGTCGGAACGCCAGGCCCCGCCGATCGCCAAGGTCGCATTGCTAGAATCGCCATTAATTTACCTGGATGGCAAAATATTCCAGTAGCAGATTGGCTAGAAGCGAAAACTGGGCGGCCTACGGTAGTTGCCAATGATGCGAATTGTGCTGGCTTGGGAGAAACTTGGTTAGGCGCAGGCCGAGAATTTCGAAATCTGATTTTACTAACTTTGGGTACAGGAGTTGGCGGAGCAATTATTCTCAACGGCCAACTGTTTACAGGACAAGATGGGGCGGCGGGTGAGCTGGGCTTGATTACCTTAAAGCCAGATGGCCCAGCCTGTAACAGTGGCAATCATGGTTCTTTGGAGCAACATGCCTCGGTGCAAGCAATTCGTCGGCGTACTGGGTTAGAACCTCTGGAGATGGGTCTGAAGGCACAAGCAGGCGATCGCGATGCTTTAGCGTTTTGGCAAGAATATGGCCGAGATTTGGGAGCGGGCTTGACCAGCCTCATCTATGTTTTAGCGCCCGAAGCAGTCGTGATTGGTGGAGGAATTAGTGCTAGCGCTGAGTTCTTCTTGCCAGCCGTGCAAACAGAAATTCAGCGACGCGTCTTACCGAGTTCTCGCACCAGCTTGCAGCTATTAAAAGCTCAGTTAGGAAATCGCGCCGGAATGGTCGGGGCCGCAAAGTTAGCCTGGCAGTTAATAGATGCTAACTGCTAAATCAAGGTAAGGTGTGCCCGGTAGATTTTTCTACGTAGTCCATGACTTGCTGAAAGGCTTCGGGGTGGCCTTGCTGATTCAAAATCATATGGGTTCCCCCCTCTGGCAAGTAAAAAGACAACCTACCATTGGGGGTAAAAGCAAAGGCACTAACACGTTCCAGATCAACTACATAAACGTTCCTCTCGTAATTAATTTTGACCCAGTACCCCACGAGCACTCCTCATTAGGATTGAAAGTATTTTAGTCTGGAGACTAAGGCTGACTTAGGCTCGGCTCTAGCGATCGCGTGGACTCATCGGCATAAGCGAGTGCCGCTTGAATAAATCCTTTGAACAGAGGATGAGGGGTACTCGGACGCGACTGAAATTCGGGGTGAAATTGCGTCGCCAAGAAAAATGGATGCCCTGGGAGTTCAACTATTTCTACTAAACGCCCATCCGGTGAAGTGCCACTGATGACGTAGCCCGTCTCTAAGAACAAGTTACGGTAGGCGTTATTGAACTCATAACGATGGCGATGCCGCTCATAAATAACTTCTTCACCATAAAGACTAAATGCAATCGTATTGGGCGAGATCCGGCAAGGATATAAACCTAGGCGCATAGTGCCGCCTAAATCTACGACATCTTGCTGCTCAGGCAACAAGTTAATCACTGGGTTTTTGGCATTGGGAGCAAACTCAGCACTGTTGGCATCCTCTAGGCCCGCCGTGTGTCGCGCCCACTCAATCACGGAACACTGCATTCCCAAGCACAAGCCAAAGAAGGGAATTTTCTTTTCGCGGGCATATTGAATGGCACTAATTTTGCCATCTACACCTCGCACGCCGAAGCCACCCGGCACGATAATGCCATCAATGTCTTGCAGATAGCTTTCGGCTCCGTAAGCTTCGATGTCTTCGGAGTTAATCCAACGCAGGTTGAGATCGGCTCCCTTGGCGATCGCCCCATGCCGCAGCGCTTCAACCACAGAGAGATAGGCATCGGTAAGCCGAACATATTTACCCACGATCGCAATGTTGACCGATTGGCTGGGACGATACAAGCGATCGACTAGGGTTTGCCATTGAGTTAAGTCAGGTTGTCGCTGGTCTAAGTGCAAAAGATCTAGCGCCTGCTGAGCTAAACCTTCTCGCTCTAAAATCAGTGGGACTTCGTAAATGCTTCTGGCATCTGGTGAGGTGATGACACATTCAACAGGAACGTCACAGAACTCAGATAACTTGTCCTTCAGACCAGGGTGCAAAGGGCGATCGCAGCGGCAAACCAAAATATCCGGTTGAATCCCAATCGAGCGGAGTTCTTTCACCGAGTGTTGGGTCGGCTTGGTTTTCATTTCTCCCGCCGCTGGAATCCAAGGCATCAGCGTGACGTGCATGTACAACACGTTCTGCCGTCCCACAGCTTTACGAAATTGGCGAATAGCTTCCAGAAAAGGTAACGATTCAATATCTCCAACTGTGCCACCAATTTCCGTGATCACCACATCAGGATTAGTATTTTTGGCAACCCGTAAAATCCGCTCTTTAATCTCGTTGGTAATATGCGGAATGACTTGCACCGTACCACCCATGTAGTCGCCCCGGCGCTCCTTGTTCAGCACCGCCTGGTAAATAGAACCAGTGGTGACGCTGTTGAGGCGAGACATGGAAGTATCGGTAAAGCGCTCGTAGTGTCCCAAGTCTAAGTCGGTTTCCGCACCATCTTCGGTCACAAACACCTCACCATGCTGGAAGGGGCTCATGGTGCCAGGGTCAACGTTAATATAAGGGTCTAACTTGAGGATGGAAACGGAATAGTCGCGAGACTTCAGCAATCGGCCCAGGCTCGCCGCCACAATGCCTTTGCCAATGCTAGAGACCACGCCACCCGTGACAAACACAAACTTAGTCATAGAATTCTAGGAGCACAGCCTTCTGGAGATCCACCCGTCAATTGTGCCACAGGCACGCCAGACCGCGTGGGCAGGGGAGTATTTTTTTGTACATTCATGTCGCTTTAGTCAATGCTTCTATAGTTCAGTTTCAATGCATAAGGACACGTAGGAGCGAGTCGCCCCTACATATGTCGTTATCTACAGCTATCAGCGGCGGAGCGCCAGAAGCAGGAAAAAGTTATTGGTCGCTAGTAGGTATCTAGTTTTCCTAACTTCTAATTCCTAGCTTCTGACCTGTGACTGGTGGCACCTCTAACTCGTATAGGCATCCATCGGTAAGCAAGAGCAAACCAAGTTGCGATCGCCGTAGGCATTATCAATCCGGGCGACTGCGGGCCAAAACTTGTTTTCGCGAGTCCAAGGGGTGGGGTAAGCTCCTCGTTCACGAACATAAGGTTTGTCCCATTCTGTCGCCATTAAAGCCGCTGCTGTATGGGGGGCATTTTTCAGCAGGTTGTTTTGCCGATCAACCTGACCCGCTTCGATTTCAGCAATTTCGGCTCGGATCGCAATCATGGCATCACAGAAGCGATCGAGTTCTGGCTTCGACTCACTCTCGGTTGGCTCCACCATGATCGTGCCGGGAACAGGCCAAGAAACAGTGGGAGGGTGGAAACCATAGTCGATCAAGCGCTTGGCAATGTCATCGACTTCGATGTCAGCCGTTTTCTTGAACTGACGCAAATCCAAAATGCACTCGTGGGCGACTAAGCCATTCTTAGCTTTGTACAGAACTGGGTAGTAGGTTTCTAGCCGCTTAGCAATGTAGTTGGCATTGAGAATGGCAACTTGGGTCGCTTTAGTCAGGCCAGTGCCGCCCATCAAGGCAATGTACATCCAAGAAATCGGTAGGATGCTGGGGCTACCCCAAGGTGCTGAGGCGATCGCTCCAATGCCTTGCTCGCTGCCAATGGGAACGATCGCATGACCTGGCAGGAAAGGCACCAGATGGGGCATAACACCAATCGGCCCCATTCCAGGCCCGCCGCCGCCGTGGGGGATACAGAAGGTTTTGTGCAGGTTCAGGTGACAAACATCGGCTCCATAGTCACCGGGACGGCAAAGCCCCACTTGAGCGTTCATGTTGGCTCCATCCAGATAAACCTGCCCGCCGTTGGCATGGACGATCGCACAAATTTCTCGGATGGGTTCTTCAAATACACCGTGGGTCGAGGGATAAGTGACCATGAGCGCGGCTAAGTTTTCTTGGTGCTGCTCTGCCTTAGCTTTGAGGTCAGCTACGTCGATGTTGCCATCGCGATCGCAAGCCACCGGAACCACTTTCATCCCTGCCATCACGGCACTGGCGGGATTGGTGCCATGCGCCGACTGTGGAATTAAGCAAACATGGCGGTGGAAATCGCCTCGCTGCTCGTGGTACTGGCGAATCACCAGCAACCCTGCATATTCCCCTTGAGAACCCGCATTAGGTTGCAGCGAAATCCCTGCAAAGCCTGTAATTTCGGCCAACCACTGCTCTAACTGTTGAAAAAGAGTTTGATAACCCTGGGTTTGGTCGAGGGGGGCAAAAGGATGAATCTGCCCAAACTCAGGCCAAGTGACAGGAATCATTTCTGCCGTGGCATTCAGCTTCATCGTGCAGGAGCCGAGGGGAATCATGGCTGTGGTCAGCGACAAATCCTTGGACTGCAAGCGATAGAGGTAGCGCAGTAGCTCCGTTTCCGAGTGGTGTTGGCTGAAAACTGGGTGGGTGAGGTAAGCACTGGTACGCGCAAAGCGATCGCTGAACTCAGCATCTACTTCTGTTGCCAATTCTTCGGGGATGAAGGGAGGAGTGTGGTTTCCAGCAAAAACTTTGAACAGCGCCAGCAAATCATCAGCAGAGGTGGTTTCGTCTAAGGAGATGCCGATGGTGTGGGCATCAATCAGACGCAAATTCATTTGATGCGCAATGCCTCGCTCCACAATATCCGTGGCTCGCTTTTCGCCTACATCCACCCGCAAGGTATCAAAGTAAGGCGCTGAACCAAGTTTGTACCCTAACCGACTCAATCCTTCTGCCAGAGTAACGGTTAAGCGATGAATACGCTGAGCAATGCGCTGTAAGCCCGTTGGGCCGTGATAAACAGCGTACATACTAGCAATGACTGCCAGGAGAACTTGGGCCGTACAGATATTGCTGGTCGCTTTGTCACGACGGATATGCTGCTCTCGGGTTTGTAGCGCTAAGCGTAAAGCAGGCTGACCTTGAGCATCTTTAGAAACACCTACCAAACGTCCAGGAATTTGCCGCTTATAAGTGTCTTTGGTAGCGAAGTAAGCGGCGTGGGGTCCGCCATAACCCAGAGGCACACCAAAGCGTTGGGTGCTACCTACCACAATATCTGCTCCAAACTCTCCTGGGGGCTTGAGTAGGGTCAAGCTCAAGAGATCCGCTGCGACTGTCACTAGCGCTTTGGCTTGGTGGGCGCGCTGAATAAAGTCTTGGTAATCGTAGATGGCTCCATCGGTGGCGGGGTATTGCAGAAGTGCCCCAAAGATCGGCTGATCGAAGGCAAAGGTTTGATGGTCGCCTACCAAGACTTCAATCCCTAGTGCCCGTGCCCGTGTCTTTACGACTTCAATAGTTTGAGGATGGCAGGCATCTGATACCCAAAAAGTTTTTTCATCCCCCTTCGCTAGCCCGTAGCTCATGCCCATCGCTTCTGCCGCTGCGGTGCCTTCATCCAGCAGTGAAGCATTAGCAATTTCCATGCCTGTCAAGTCAATCACCATCGTCTGGAAGTTGAGCAGAGCTTCCAAGCGACCTTGAGCAATTTCAGGTTGGTAAGGAGTGTACTGAGTATACCAACCAGGATTTTCCAAAATGTTGCGCTGAATCACAGGTGGCGTGATGCAGGCGTAGTAGCCCATGCCAATAAAAGACCGAAACACCTGGTTTTGGCAGGCGATCGCTTTTAGCTCTTGCAGCAATTCATATTCACTACGCCCCTCCTCCAGTTGTAGCGGTTGCTGGAGCCGAATTCCTGGGGGCACAGCTTTGTCAATGAGAGCTTCTAAGCTAGAAAAACCTAACTCGGAAAGCATTTGATCCACTTCCGCCCCACTAGGGCCAAGATGGCGGTCTGCAAATTCGTCTGTTAGGGTAAGCCCCCTTTGGGTTTGGGTTGGCTGAACACCATGAGCACCACCGTTGGTTCTTGGCAAATCAGATCCATTCACGGTTGCTTTAGAAGAAGTCACGGGTTCGATCGCTGCTAGGGGGTCAGATTTAGAATGGCTCAATCCAGTTGCACCTTGCTCGTAGGTAGAAGGCTCGGACATGAAAGACTCTGGCATGGAACTTAGGGACACAAGAAGGTCATTTCTGACCATTTTGCAACAATTTGCAATGGATAGTTGACCCTGATTTCACCAGAATACGCTTGCGTCTTTGATATTTTGCTCAGTTATTTTGCGCAACCTAATGCAGTTAACTGCTGCTACTTGGCGATCGCTTCCTCCAAGCCTTCAGGGGCCTTCTGGAAATTATTCGCCTTCGACCTGTTGGCGATATTCTTCCGCCGAAAGGGCTTCGTCTAATTCATCAGAGTCGTCAACACGGAGCTTGAGCAGCCACCCTTCTCCATAAGGATCTTCTGCTACTTGTTCCGGCGCATCCACCATTGCTGTATTGCGCTCAATTACAGTCCCTGTCACTGGAGCATTGAGATCTTCAACAGCCTTGACTGACTCAACCGTACCAAAGGTCTCTCCTTTGACTAGCTTGTCACCAATCTCAGGTAGCTCTAGAAATACAATGTCACCCAGTTGATCGACGGCAAAGGCACTAATACCAATCGTAGCGATATCGCCATCTAAGCGCACGTACTCATGGCTGTCTAGGTACTTTAGATCATTGGGATATTCAAAGGCCATACCAATTCCTCACCGGATAAGTCACTACACTTCCAATAAGCTTGCAAGATTTAGTCGGTTCTGACAATGTCTTGTAGCCTATTTGGGCATAGTAGGAAGTATTCTTGCGGGTCTTACCGCCTTGCCTCTCTCCACGCTAGTCCTCAATGAAGTCAAAAACACTCAAACGGCTGGTCTTGGGTGATTTTTCAGCCAAGCGGTTCGTACGCTCTGCCCTGTTGATCTATATAGTTCTGTGCTTTTACGCTTTCTTCTTGACTGACCGACAGATCTTTCAGCCGCAACCCGCTACTTATCAAGACACAGAGGCCATACTCAAACTCAGAACAGCAGATGGTGCCCTCATTTCAGCAACTTACCTACCCAATTCTCAGGCACGCTATACCATTCTCTACAGTCATGGTAACGCTGAAGATTTGGGGGACATTGAAGCGGCACTCACCACAATTCATGAGGCTGGTTTTGCCGTGTTTGCTTACGATTACCGAGGCTATGGCACTAGCCAAGGTCAGCCTTCTGAGCAGCATGCCTACCAAGACGCTGATGCCGCCTATACCTATCTCAGCCAAACTCTCAAAGTTCCAGCCAACCGCATTATTGCTTTAGGGCGATCGGTGGGGGGTGGCGTTGCCGTTGACTTAGCGGCTCGTAAACCTGTCGCTGGCTTAATTGTGGAAAGCTCTTTTGTCACAGCCTTCCGCGTGGTCGCCCATATTCCTATTGTCCCGTTTGACAAACTGGCTAACATCACCAAGATAAGGCAGATACACTGCCCAGTCCTGGTTATGCATGGAACTGCTGATGAAATTATTCCGTTTCAGCATGGGGAGCAGCTTTTTCAGGCGGCTAACTCGCCCAAGCAAGGCATTTGGGTCGAGAATGCTAACCATGACGACTTAATAGATGTAGCGGGTCCTAGCTATGCTAAGCACTTGCAGGCATTTGCTCAGCTGGTTCAAACTTCAGAGGCAGTATCCAAATAGGCTCAGGCGATCGCTCCTGCTAACTAAGTAATCGAGGGCGATCGCCTTGACTTTATGGATAAAAGGTTTGAAACCAGTTAAACCGTAATCGCTGAGTCAGTCTGAGCGGCGCCAACCGCACCAGAGTAAACTAAGCCCCGATGGGTATCGAGAGTCAAAATTGCGCCATCTCGAATAATTTCGGTCGCATTCTTAACTCCGACAATCACAGGTACCCCTAAACGTAAGCCAATCACTGCGGCGTGGCTAGTTAAGCTGTCGTCTTCAGTGATGATGCCAGCGGCTTTACGAATCATCTCTACATAATCAACACTGGTGCAGGAAGTGACTAAAATGTCGCCCGGATTGAAGTTACTGACTTCATTACTCGCATGAGCCACTCGTGCACGCCCACTGACGGAGCCTTGACCAATGCCGATCCCTTTGCCCAGGACAGCTGTCACCACTTCTACTTTAATTAAGTCGGTGGAGCCAGATACCCCCTGCAAAGTGCCAGCAGTCATGACGACTAAATTACCTTCAGAGAGTAGCTCTTTTTCTTGAGCGACGTTAAGCGCGGCCTGAAAAGTTTGCCCAGTAGAAGGCAAGTCCAGCACTAACAGGGGTTTAACACCCCACACGAGTTGCAACTGTCGGGCCACATCTACATGCGGGGTCACTGCCAAAATGGGGGTATGAGGCCGAAATTTAGAAACGTTACGAGCTGTGGCTCCCGTTTTGGTCAGCGTCATAATTGCAGATGCATTTAGCTGTTCGGCAATGCGAGCAACTGCTTGGCTAATGGCATTGGGGATCGATCGCCCGTCGCTTTCTAGGTTGCGGCGAATCTGCTCTTGCTCGGTACGAATCGCAATCCGGGCCATTGTTGCAACTGCCTCAATGGCATACTTACCAACTGCGGTTTCGTTCGACAACATAACGGCATCTGTACCATCCAGAATGGCGTTGGCTACGTCCGAAATCTCAGCACGGGTGGGACGCGGATTACTCACCATGCTGTCTAGCATCTGGGTAGCGGTGATCACCGGAATGCCTAACCGATTAGCTGTGGCGATCAATCGCTTTTGCAAAATGGGGACATCCTCAGCGGGTAGCTCTACGCCCAAATCACCCCGCGCTACCATGACGCCATCACAGAGGCAAAGCACATCCTCCATCTGCTCAATGGCTTCGTGCTTTTCAATCTTGGCAATTACCGGGACTTGCTTACCCGCATTGGAAATCAATTCTTTGATCTCCAGCACATCCTGGGGATTGCGGACAAAACTGAGGGCTACCCAATCAACGCCTTGGTCGAGACCAAACGTGAGGTCTTTGCGATCTTTGTCGGTCAACGCCTTAATCGACAGATAGACCCCTGGAAAGTTAACGCCCTTGTTGTTGGACAGGACGCCACCTACTACCACTTCGCAATGCAACTCTTTGCGATCGCGGTCTACTTGCTCGACTCGCATTTCCACTTTGCCATCGTCGAGCAAAATAGTGGCCCCTTCAGGCACTTCCTCTGCTAGCGGCTCGTACGTCACAGAACTGATTTCTTGCGTACCAGGGACAGCGTGACTCGTCAGGATAAAGCGATCGCCACGGTTGAGCGTAATAGGCCCGTTTTCAAACCGCCCTAACCGAATTTTGGGTCCTTGGAGATCTTGCAAAATTCCGACAGGTTGATTCAGCTCAAAAGAAATTTGCCGAATCAGACGAATACTGCGTTGATGATCTTCATGCGTTCCATGAGAAAAATTGAGACGCAGAGTAGTTGCACCCGCTTCAATCAGGGCGCGCAGAACTTCTGGGCTACTAGTAGCGGGGCCAATCGTTGCGACGATCTTTGTCCGACGCGGAGAGTTACGCAGTTGCATGGATTCCAAGAAGGTAAAAATAGACTGAAGGAGACCCTACCGCTGATGTCCTCAGGATACTGGCTTAGCGGTGACTTGCTGCACTTTTCAGCCTAGGCGTGAAATGAAAGCCTGAAGTGAAGTGCAACAAGAAAATAACTCTAAACTATCAATAGTCGCATGCGTTGATAGCAAAGAATTAACGGCTGAGGAAAATGCTGTTGCCTCTTTGCAAGGCGGCAACAGGGATACTACCACGTTTGGCTAGTCCCTTTTGCAAAAACCTGCAAGGGCAAGCGACAGAATCTTTAGGTGCCTTCAGTCTCTAGGGTGGATTTAATCAGGTTTAGTAGGCTTAGTTGTTCAGGGCGCTAAAAAAACTAATCTGCAAAACCCACCCTACTTTAATCTTTACCTAACGAAAATTAGCTGGATTGAGGCGAGGACTGTTGCGAGTAGACATACCTTGACCTAGCTTGTTGCCTGTTCCACCATCAGCGGGATCGAGGAAGGGTCGTAAGTTGATGTTGCTAGAACGCTCCTGTCGCTCACCTAGAAGCGAGACACCTAAGTTAACCAATTCGTCCAACTTGTCACCCCCTCGGCTACTGCCGCCTACACGACTATTGCCTACACGACTGCTACTTACAAACGTATTAGCAGCTTGAGTTTGTTGGCCGCTGTCAGCAATCGTCAAGTTTTGAAAGACGCGATCGCGAGTCGTCAGTGGGTCTTGATTCGGCGGGACTGTCAGAACGATGCGGCAAGTTGAATTTTTCTCGGTGGTAACACAAACTGTGTTGTAGTTATTTTCCACCGCTGTTCGCATTTCCTGTAGGCCATCAGGACGGTAGAACTCTAGGCGACGACTGATTTCTTGACAACGAGCTTGAGGAGTCCAACCACCGCCTAGTTGGCTGGGTGTCGCCCAAGGATAGGATTCGCTGGGACGGCTCTCTGGGTGATAAACCACCGTGTACTGGCCATTGAGCATCTCACAAGTAAAGCGGGGTCTATTTGCTAGGCCAGTTTGAGGGGAGCCGCTAGTTGGATTCGTGGCGGGGGCAGACTCTGAATTCTCAGGCTCTGTTTGTACTTGAATATCCTCTGATGCTGATCCAGAACTGCTAGGTGTGGCAGCGATCGCGCTACTAGCCATACCTGCGAGCAAACCACTACCCAAGAGCACCGCAGTTCCTGTAGCCAAACTTGTGGCCTTAAAAGTGAGAAACGTTAGCTTGAAACGACCTTGAGCATCACCTTGAGATTGTAATAACACCATAATCAAAGCCCCTTCAGAGTGAATGACAACTAATCACCGCAACAGCACCACCCCTGATGCAATAAAGCCCTAATGCGACAAAGCACTCCTACAACCCTGATCACATTCAGACCTAGCATTTACATCGGAAGATCTGCCAACCTAGGAGGATGATTTCACCGAGTCTTCATTGAAGTTGGGTTTCTGCTGAAGTGTTTAAAGCTGAGGTTGTCAAGCAACGTCCGTGAACGTCTGAGGTTAAACTGTTCTTGTTGCTCTAAAAATTGGCTCAAATTATTTACTTGACGCTACTGTTAGCGAAGCTCTGATTAGATGAGCTAGTTTCACAAAACTTTATTATTAAGCATTCGTATCGTATACTACGCGAGGATGACAAAGAAGGAGTATGGATACGATGTCGGAGGCAGTGAAGCCCCTGACAGTGCCGAAGGAGTTAATGGGTCCTCCGGGTCAATTTAACCCGACGCTGCTAATGTTCCTGGCAGCGGTAGCCATAGAAATCCTGTCGATACTGGGTTACTGGTGTTGGGAATGGCTTGACTGGTGCTGCTTTACCATGACTGTCATTGCTCTACATATGGTGGGAACTGTGATTCATGATGCGTCCCACAATGTGGCTCATCGCAATCGCATCATCAATGCCGCTATTGGGCATGGCAGTGCTTTAATGCTGGGTTTTTCTTTCCCAGTCTTTACACGCGTACATATGCAGCACCATGCCAATGTGAATGATCCAGACAACGACCCCGATCATTTTGTTTCGACCGGGGGGCCGCTCTGGTTTATTGCCGCTCGTTTCATGTACCACGAAATTTTCTTTTTTCGCCGTCAGCTATGGCGGAAGTACGAACTGTGGGAGTGGTTTCTCGGTCGCTTAGCCGTTGCCGCGTTGATTTACACAGCCTGCCAGCACGACTTCCTGGGTTACATTTTTAATTTTTGGTTTGTGCCTCTAGCGGTTGTGGGCTTAGCTCTAGGCTTATTCTTTGACTATTTGCCCCACCGACCTTTTCAGGAGCGCGATCGCTGGAAGAACGCTAGAGTTTATCCCAATCGGATTCTGAACCTGCTGATTATGGGTCAGAATTACCATTTGATCCATCATTTATGGCCTGCTGTTCCTTGGTATAACTATCAGCCTGCCTACTATGCAACTCAGCCTTTGTTAGATGCTAAGGGTTGCCACCAATCACTGGGTTTATCGCAGTCCAAAGACTTTTGGCACTTTATGTATGATGTCTTCCTAGGCATTCGCTGGCATCGTCCGCGATCGCCGGAACCTCCAGAAGCAACTGCCCCTATTAGCCAGGTTAGCCAAGCCAACAGTAGCTTAGAGGTAACTCAGGGCTTAGAAGTTCACAGTTAAGCAACCCATTTAACCCCCGTCTAAACAACTAAAAAAGGGAGCAGAGTTAAATCTGGCTCCCTTTTTTGAGGATTTACTGGTTAGCGATGAGACTTGGCGACGGGGGAGGCTAAGCCTGTTTGGGCCAAGATCCAGTCGGGTCTTAAGCTTCTGGCCTGCCGCAGATAAGGGTGATGGATTTCCACGTTCGGATTTGGGGTATTGAAGTGAATTAAGAAGCGAATACAACGCTCTAAACTGCCTTCGACATGCATTTGTTGCACATCTAGTAAAGGAACGTTTTGCCAACGGGGACGTTCACGCGCTACTGAAGCCGGGAAGATGGCGTCCAAGTCGCGGGTAACAGAGAACGTCGCACTGATAATTTCTTCTGGATCGAGTTGATTGTGAGCTTCTAACTCATCTAACAGCTCAGCGACTGCTTCTCGAATTGCCTCAGCCGTGTTGTCTGAGGCAGTTGTTGCACCACGAATTGCCCGAACTCTCCATTCCACGCCCTCATCCTCCGTCATGTGATTAAACCAATATTCATCAAGTTGGATTTTTATGGCTCAGATCATCTAACCTGAGCGATCGCAACGATAACTGAAAATCTTGACAACGCGAGCCAATGTTAACAAAATCTAGGATTTTCAAGGCTTTAAATTGTCAATTTTAGGCAAATTGGTCGCTAGGGTCGGTAAAGCCACAAGGGCAGACCACTGGTAGACAACTCAAACTCCATCCAATCGAGGCCAGCTCTCATCCCTGAACTCCCTGAGCGGGTTTGCCCGGTACTAGGAACAACGCGACTCCAGAAGGGTTTGCGTTCCTCCAAGTTGTAGCAACGAGTTTTTTCTGGATCAAGACCTGCAAGTTCCGCCGCCCAACGACGAGCATCTTCTTCGGTGCCTAAGCGATCTACAACTCCTAGTTCTAGGGCTTGCTCACCCGTAAAAATTCGTCCATCCGCAAAGCTTTTAACTGTATCCACTGCCAGCTTACGGGCTTCAGCCACCGTCTGCACAAATTGTAAGTAACTCGTGTCAATCATTGCTTGCAGAATGCTAGCTTCTGACTCTGTCAGTTCTCGGTCAAAAGCCAAAATGTCTTTGTAGGGACCAGATTTAATCACCTTGAAGGAAACGCCTACTTTTTCTAGAAGCCGTTCCAAGTTGTTGCCCCGAAGAATCACCCCAATGCTGCCAGTAATGGTACCCGGATTGGCCACAATATAATTTGCGCCCATGCCGATATAAACGCCACCCGATGCAGAAATATTGCCGAAGCTGGCAACAATTTTGATTTTTTCGCTCAGACGTTTGAGCGCACTGTAGATTTCCTGAGAGTCCCCAACAGTACCGCCAGGACTGTCAATCCGTAGAAGCAGAGCCGGAAATTCTCTTTCTTCCACCGTTTTGAGGGCTTCCAGAACTCGCTTGCGGGTAGCTCCTGCGATCGCCCCTGAGACTTCAATGCGAGCAATTTGTTTTCGAGACCGAGGCTTGAAAGGCCAAATCATGAGTAATTGAGAACCAGTACGAAATGATGTCAGTCAATTTTGAGGAGGCAACCGACTCAGACTAGGATGACAGCCCAAGTTTTCAGCTTTCCTCAAGGAGCTGAAGCTGACCAGCAGGTTAGAAGTATTGCACTGTTAGCTGGAGCGGTCTGACTCCTAGTGTGCCTTAATTCTTGGACGATTGGATTGAAAAGGTTGGGGTTGCTACTGTCAAGGTGGCTATACTCTTCTAGATGCAATAGATGCAACGCTTAATAGGCTCCTCAGAATTAGCCGTTTGCCTGAACCTCGGCAGCGTAGTGGTAAACCCGAGTATGTTTATGTAAGCTACTTAACATAACTACATGCCTCAGTACAATCAGTAAAGACCTACTACGAGCTGTCACGAGCTGTGGCTCAGTTCTCTCGAACACTCAGCATCCTAGATCAGATCAGGATGCGGGCCTCAAGTTTAGTGTTTGGCACCGCCCAGCCTTTCCCGGAGTTATTGCATGCCTCTAAAACCCTCTGACTCAAAGTTAGCTGTAGCACCGCTCCTCTTGATTGCGCCTTTTTTCCTTTGGGGCACGGCGATGGTAGCAATGAAAGGAGTCATTCCGCAGACTACCCCTATGTTTTTAGCAGGGGTGCGCTTGGTGCCTGCGGGGATGATGATTTTAGCGATCGCAGCGCTGATGCAACGACCGCAACCACGGGGATGGGCAGCTTGGCTAGGAATTCTGAATTTTGCCTTGGTAGATGGAGCCTTATTTCAAGGCTTTTTAGCGGAAGGCTTGACCCGAACCAGTGCGGGGTTGGGTTCAGTCATGATTGACTCTCAGCCATTGGCTGTGGCTCTGCTGGCCTGTTGGTTGTTTGGCGAACACATTGGTTTATGGGGTTGGCTCGGTCTAAGCCTAGGGGTGTTGGGGATTAGCTTGCTAGGGCTACCCGATGAATGGATTTGGGGGTTACTGCAAGGAAATTTTGCGATCGCCTCCTTACCCTCCGGATCGGAGCTACTACACCAACTGTTTCAGAATGGCGAATGGCTAATGCTTTTAGCGGCTCTGTCTATGGCGGTAGGAACGGTCATGGCCCGCTTAGTTTTCCGCCATGCCGATCCAGTCACCGCAACGGGCTGGCATATGATATTGGGAGGTCTACCACTTTTCGCGTTTTCGTCGTTGTGGGAGTCCGATCAGTGGGTGCATCTTGACTTCTCCGGATGGATGGCATTGAGCTATTCCACGATCTTTGGCAGTGCGATCGCCTATGGGCTGTTCTTTTACTTTGCCTCTAGTGGTAGCCTCACCAGTCTAAGTTCTTTGACGTTTTTGACGCCTGTGTTTGCCCTGCTATTTGGTAATTTATTCTTAGCGGAAGTATTAAGTCCTTTGCAGTGGTTTGGGGTCGGTCTGACATTGGTCAGCATCTATCTCATCAATCAGCGCGAGGCGATCGCTCAGAAACTGCAACGCTCTGCCGTAGCGGAGCCAACTGCCCTAACCGAGGGAAATACCTCTCCTGTCGAGCGATCGCCCCAACCTGCAAGTAATATCAGTAATATTACGAGGGTGCCTCTACCAGTAACCGAATCAGAATCTTAGATTTAGCGGTGATTGGCGATTAGTACGAGTTATGAATCGTCGTACCAGTTTGATCAAGCCCGACTTGCATTTTGAGATCGGGACTTTAACTATCAGGGTTCTAAGTTACAAGTGCATTGATCACCCAGTGTTTTGCCACGTAAGCTTGAATGTAAGATAAGTCCTTCTAAGATGCCTTCCTATACCGTAAAACTAAGGAATCTTTTGAAGGCTTATGAGAGTCACAATCGCTATGTTAACTTCGCAGCAATCACACTCTCGCAGCTCGCCCTGGTTGTAGTTTTTAAGCCTTGGGTTTACTTATGACGCTCTACCGCTCCACTCTACTCCTGCTTACCTGTGTCACTTTCCTCGGTGTCATCCCTGAGCCAGCAAGGAGTTACCCAGGAGTTCGTTCTAGGGTAAATACTTCTGAGGCTCACAGTGCTTATCCACTCAATAGCACGCTCCGCCTAGCCCAAGCCCCTCCTAGTGAACCTACACCAACTACATCCCAGTCCCTCCCTAGTAGCCCAGCGACCACCCTCCAACCTGGGGCTCAAGGGCCAGCAGTACAGCAATTGCAAAGCACATTGAAGCTGCTAGGCTACTACGAGGGTTCCGTCAATGGCAATTACGAGCAAAGCACTGAAATTGCTGTTTTAAATTTTCAAAAAGCGATCGGGCTGAGTGCGGATGGTGTCGCTGGTCCCAGCACACTTTCCCGCTTACAAGAGTTGCAAAAGGCTCAGAGCGCAGCCCCGAAACCTACGCCAGAATCGGCTCCAGATCCTGCACCTGCGAAGCCACAGGGGAGATGGATAGGCTGGTTGATCGGGGTCATTGCGATCGCTGCCACTGGAACTGGCATTTTGTATTTACTGAACCGAGCCAGCAGTTCATCGAAGCAGCCTCACACTCTACCCGACCCTGATTCTTCTCCTGCTGGTTTCTTAGGGCCAGAGGTAAATCGTTCGGAACCGCCAGTCCCGCCTCAGGCCGACACTCCCAAACCTGCGGTTGAGATCAGTAGTAATGGTCATAGTGCTCCGGGTGTAGCAGTCAATAGTAGTAATTCATCACAGGCCAGAAATCCCAAGGAATTGCCCGTCAGAGAAACCACACGGTTGCCCAAAATCAACATTGTTGAGGAGCTAATTCAGGATCTCCGGAGTCCTGATCCGGCGAAGCGGCGCAAAGCCATTTGGGAACTGGGTCAACGCGGTGATACCCATGCGGTGCAGCCACTCGTTGATTTGATGATGGATTCCGACTCCAAGCAGCGCAGCTTAATCCTCGCTTCCTTATCAGAGATTGGGGTGCGAACCCTGAAGCCAATGAACCGGGCTTTAGCAATTTCTTTGCAGGATGAAAATCCAGAAGTGCGGAAAAATGCCATCCGAGACATCACGCGAATTTACGATTTAGTGGGTCAAATTAGCCAACTTCTGCGTCATGCAACAGAGGACCCGGATGCAGAGGTGCAAGAAACGGCCCGTTGGGCACTCAATCAAGTAAATCGGATTAAGACGCTTGCGAATGTGGAAGGCGTCCCAGCCCTGAAAAATGCTGTGAGTCCACCAGAAATTTTACCTGAGAATATCTCTGAGTCATAAAGGTTCTTTGACAATCTGGCCCGACAATCTGACTAGGACGATCTGACCAGAATCAATTTGTTCTTTTCATCAGTACTCAATGGGTGCAACTACTTCACTGGATAGCCCGCTCAAGCTTTTGTTGGTTTCTACCTCCGTGGGGCCTTTAGGGTCTGGCTTAGGAGGTGGGGTTGAGCTAACGTTGTACAACATTGCTCAAGAACTGATAAGTCGGGGCCACTCATTACAGATTCTTGCGCCTACAGGTTCTTGCTTGGGGTCATTGCCCATCATCGAAATTGCAGGGGAGTTGCAGACGACTGCTCAAACTCAGTTGAGAACTGACCCCATCGTGATGCCAGGTGAGGCGGTGCTAGCCAATATGTGGAATTATGCTCTTCAAGTTGCCGCAGACTACGACTTGTTGGTGAACTTTGCCTACGATTGGTTGCCTTTTTACTTAACTCCGTTTTTCCCACGTCCGATCGCGCATCTGGTGAGTATGGGTTCGCTGACCAATGCGATGGACCAAATCATTGCACAAGTAGCGCGACAATTTCCCCACACTATCGGAGTCCATAGCCAAGCTCAAGCAGCCACGTTTCCCTTCGCCGCAGAGTGCCGTTGTTTAGGCAATGGGTTCGATTTGTCTCTGTATCAATTCTGTGCAGAACCTCAAGCTTGGCTAGGGTGGGTGGGGCGAATTGCTCCCGAAAAAGGTTTGGAAGATGCGATCGCGGCGGCTCAAGAGACAGGCATACCGCTGAAGATTTTGGGCGCAATGCAAGACTCTGCTTATTGGCAACAACTCTGCCAAAGCTACCCCAAGGCTCCCGTTGAATACTTGGGTTTTCTACCCACCACTGAGTTGCAGCAAGTATTACGGCAGTGTCGCGCTTTGTTAGTGACACCGCGCTGGATAGAGGCTTTTGGCAATGTGGCGATTGAAGCGTTAGCTTGTGGTGTTCCGGTGATTGCCTATCGGCGGGGGGGGCCAACAGAAATAGTCAAAGATGGCAGAACGGGTTGGCTGGTGGAACCCGATAGTGTTCCTGGTTTAGTGGCAGCGATCGCCAAGATTGACCAGATCGATCGGGCGGCCTGTCGCCAACAAGCTGAGGCAGAGTTTTCGCAAGCGGCAATGGGCGATCGCATGGAAGAATGGTTTGCAGATATTTTGAGGCCAGCATGAACTGCCAACTTCCGCCTTTCCTCAAGCCTGGCGATCGCTTGCGCGTAATTGCCCCTAGCGGCACCTTGCGAGAATTGCAGGCCTTTCAGCAAGGGGTAGAAATTTGGCGATCGCGTGGCTATGCGGTAGAACTTACCCCAGGATTTGATCATCGGTGGGGATATTTGGCAGGGGATGATCCTAGCCGTCGCCAGCAGCTAGAAATTGCGTTAAAAGATCCAGATTGCCAAGGCATTCTCTGTGCTAGAGGGGGGTATGGAGGGGCGCGCCTTCTAGAAAATTGGCACTGGCCGCCGACACCGCCGAAATGGTTGGTCGGTTTTTCTGACATCACCAGCTTGCTGTGGAGCCTGAGTCAGCAAGAAGTTTCTGGGGTTCATGGCCCTTTACTGACGACACTGGCCGCTGAGCCAGATTGGTCAATTGAGCGCCTATTTAGCTGGGTGGAAGGACGTAATTCTCTGGCTCCGCTACAAGGCCAAGGCTGGGGAGGCGGACAAGCCAGAGGCATTCTGCTGCCTGCTAATTTGACGGTTGCCACTCACTTGCTGCACACACCGCATCAACCACAGCTAGAAGGTGTCATCTTAGCCTTCGAGGATGTCTCGGAAGCACCCTACCGAATTGACCGCATGCTGACGCAGTGGCGCTTAAGCGGAGCATTCCAAGCAGTGCGGGCGATCGCATTGGGGCGATTTAGCCAGTGCCAACCGCCTGTCAATGTGCCCAGCTTTAGCGTCGAAGAGGTATTGCGCGATCGCCTCAGCGACCTCAACATTCCCATTGTTTCTGGCTTGCCCTTTGGTCACGATGGCCCTAATGCGGCATTGCCAGTGGGTAGACTCGTTACCTTAGATGGTGATCAAGGACTATTGCACTTTGAGTAAAGTTAGAGTTTGAAAAAAGGCTGAGGCTAGTTGGGTCATTTAGAAGCTGGGCATTAAGTGATTTACGACTCCAGCTTGCTGAGTGTCACTTTGTTGTTTCAGGGTGCTGCGGGCTTGGCTGAGCACTACTTTAGCTTCCATAAATTTGCCCTCCTGAATCAACACCTGGCTCCAGCCTAAGTAAGGAGCGGACAACTGTGGATCGGCTTCAATTGCTTGACCAAAGGCAACGATCGCTTCGGAGTTTTTGCCTTGCTTTGCGAGTAAGGCTCCTTTGGCCGTGTAGGCTTCAGCGTAGTTCGGCTTGATCTCAATGGCTTGATCAAAAGCTACCAAAGCTTCAGGCAGTTGACCTGCGGCTCGTAACGAAAAGCCTTGTTCTAATAAATCAACCGCTTGGATCTTGCTAGCAGGTGCCTTGTTGGCGACACCAAAACCGTAAGCAGATGCTGCGATCGCTGCGGTCAGACTAAGGGCGATCGGAAATTTAAACCACCATGAATTAGAAACTAGCATTACGTTTGTCCCCGTGTTTTTGCGCTTAACTGTGTCAAAAAAGCTACCTTTGAGTTCCCTAACCGTAATTCGACTCTATCAAAGCCGAAAGCACTGGAAGCGCCTTGAGAACAAACTTTTTAGAGTCTTTATGGACTGGGGAGTAAAAGCGTTAAAAGCATCAAGGAAGTGTAATTCAACCTAGAGATGGCCTCCGTACACTGAGCTAGGGGCACCGCTTAGGGGTGCTCCGCTTTAGCTGTAAATGTGCGGGCAACAAAAAACCTGCCTGATTTAAAGCCAGACAGGTCTTATCATTAACAAACTTTATTCGGCAGCTTCTATTTGTTCGGATAAACGTTGGAGAGAAATTCTAGCCGATTCTGAAACGTGGGGATGGCCGTCTTTCTCTAAAAACTTCAAAGCTGAGACACTTTTAGGACTCGGAAGATGGCCCAAAGCTTCAGCTAGGCGTTGGCGCACCAGCCAATCCTCCGACTGGGCAAAACGCAGAATCTTGTCTACTGCCTCTACGGCTTTAATCTCACCTAGAGCCGCGATCGCCGCTTGTTGTACAACAATTTCACTGCTATCTAGCGCCTGAACCAACACATCATAAGCTCGGTGGTCCTTCAAGTTACCCAAAGAGACCGCTGCACTAAAGCGCACCAACCAATCTGTATCTTCATAAAAAGCTCGAGACAACGGCTCCAACGCACGCGGATCGGCTAAGTAACCCAAAGCTCCCGCAGCATCAGCCCGAATGCCATAATCTGGGTCGTTCTCTAATAAGCGAATCAAAATGGGGTAGCACTCTTCGGTAGGCTTGACACCTAAGGCAAACACAGCCATTGAGCGGATTTGTAAGTTTTCATCGTCCAGCACTTTTTTAATCAGGGGTACTGCGTCAACTGCTGAAACCCCCCGCAAAGAAGCCAAGGCTAACATGCGATCGCGCGAGTTTTCGCTTTCTAGCTGACTGGCAATCTGTTCTAGATGAGAAGGAGTCATATACTTTAATCTTGCTATATTACAAATTTTCACACTTCTCAAGATAGTTATGGGAGTGTTGATTCCACTCCATCTAGTTGAATAAATCCGAAAACAACTTGGAAGCTTTTTCTAGCTGAACTTGCAGAGACTATAGAGAACTCAAAAGCTAAAGATGGTACTACTGGTTTTTCTATTTTTTTTTTACAAAGACTATAAACATTTATGTATAGAATCTTAAATATTTTTTCAGAAAACCAATAGACTCACCCCACAAAAACATTGCCTCGCTGTTTCCATCTGAACAAATACAGGCCAGCGAGGCCATTAAACTGATGAAAATTGCAAGATTGCTGTTAGGGCTTTTGGGCCGCGATCGCCAAACGCGCTCCGGGAATCCGCCGCAAGCGATCCATCACCTGTACGACTTGTCCATGTCTAACGTTTTCATCAGCATTTAGAATTACCAGCGACTCCTGACCGGAAGGAATCAAGCCACGTACCCCCGTTTCTAAAGTCTCCAGCTGAATAGCTTTGCGGTTGAGGGCAATTTGGCCTTGGGAGTCAATCGTGATTGTAATGCGAGTGGCATTTTGAGCTTGGGCCGTTGCTGCTTGGGGGAGACTGACGGGTAAGCCCTCAGAGCGGGTCAGGTAAAGCGTTGAGAGAATAAAAAATGTCAAAATCGCAAAGATGACGTCGATCATCGGCACGATGTTGATCTGGGGCGGTATATCTGGTTCAGTAGGTAGACGCATTAATTGCTTTCCGCAGCATCAGGGATTTCTGTTTCTGGGGCATGTCGGTGTTGGCCTGGTAGCGCTGCAATCATGGCATCTAACACTTTGGCCACCGGAATAATTTCTAGTTCAACGTCTGGAACGGTTTGTCCTTTAGGAATAATTGCGCGTTTGAATCCTAGCTTAGCGGCTTCCTTCAGGCGTAACTCAATTTGAGAGACAGGGCGAATTTGTCCCCCCAAACCTACTTCCCCAATCAAAACGGTCTTAGGGTCAACAACGCGATCGCGGAAACTAGCAGCGACCGCAACCGCCACACCCAAGTCAGCAGCAGGCTCACCCACATTAAGGCCACCCGATGAAGCCACATAGGCATCTAGTTTAGAGAGGGGAATGCCGACCCGCTTTTCTAAAACCGCCAAAATTTGTAGCAAGCGATTGTACTCAATCCCTGTCGTGGAGCGGCGAGGAGAGCTGTAGCTGGTAGGGCTAACTAACGCCTGGAGTTCCACCACAATCGGGCGGGTACCTTCGCAAGCCACAATCGTAGCCGTGCCAGGAGCAACCTCTTCCCGATTGCCCAGAAACAACTCAGATGGATTGGAGACTTCTGCCAATCCGCGATCGGCCATTTCAAACACACCCAGCTCATGGGTTGCACCAAAACGGTTCTTCACGGAGCGCAGTAAGCGATGGCTAGCAAAGCGATCGCCCTCAAAATACAAGACTGTATCGACTAAATGCTCCAATACCTTCGGCCCCGCGATCGCGCCCTCCTTGGTGACGTGCCCCACAATAAACAGCGTGATATGTTCGCGTTTGGCCACATGCATCAAAGCTGAGGTACATTCGCGCACTTGGGATACAGAACCTGGAGCGGAACCTAACGCAGAGTAGTAAAGCGCCTGAATACTATCAATCACTGCTACCGTTGGTTTTAACGATTCCAACTCTGCCATCACAGTTTCCAAATCTGTTTCTGGCAATAGATATAAGTTCGGCCCTGGAGCCCCTGCGGCTGTTTCTTCGGCTGAGAGTTGCGGCACCTGCACAGGAGGTTGCTTACCAATGCCTAAGCGTTGCGATCGCAGCTTCACTTGCTGCCCAGACTCCTCCGCACAAACATAGAGAATGCGATGCTGAGTTCCTAATTGATTGGCGACTTGTAGCAACAGCGTTGATTTACCAATGCCCGGATCTCCCCCAATCAAAACCAAAGATCCTGGAACAATCCCACCCCCTAGCACACGGTCGAGTTCTGCATAGCCAGAAGAGATTCGCGCTTGAGGATGATCAGAGATCTGTTCAAAGGTGAGGGATGAGCGAGCCTGTACAGAAGCACTCGACGAAGCGCGTTTTTTACCATTGAGGCGAGCAGTTGCTGTGAGACCAATTGGAGTTGCAGTCCCAGAATTAGATTTAACGATCTGCTCCTCTAAAGAGTTCCAAGCATGACAGGATGGACACTTACCAAAATACTGCGGAGATTCTGCACCACATTGGTTGCAGACATAGTGAGATCGAGTTTTGGGCATTACTTAGCTATTCTTAAATACTCTTAAAGGCAAATTAATTGTTAAGAAAAACCGAAAGGCAATAATGATGAGAGTTTCAGCGGTATTCAACCATCCAAATAGGGTACTATCTTAATGATAAAGTACTAAAAATTAACTATCAGAAATCCTACTTACAGGAGCGTTGGATAAGTTGGAAAATCACAAAGAAAAGATACTAGTCGTTGATGACGAAGCCAGTATCCGCCGAATTTTAGAAACACGCCTTTCGATGATTGGCTACGATGTCGTCACTGCTGCGGATGGCGAAGAAGCGCTAGATACATTTCGCAATGCTGCCCCCGACCTAGTTGTACTGGACGTGATGATGCCAAAGCTGGACGGCTACGGCGTGTGCCAGGAACTTCGCAAAGAGTCTGATGTGCCAATCATCATGCTAACAGCCTTGGGAGATGTGGCCGATCGCATTACGGGGCTAGAGCTAGGAGCGGATGACTATGTCGTCAAACCCTTCTCCCCCAAAGAGTTAGAAGCTCGGATTCGCTCTGTACTGCGTCGGGTAGAGAAGACAGGTACCTCTGGAATTCCTAGCTCTGGCGTTATTCACGTCAACGCCTTACGCATCGATACCAACAAGCGTCAAGTTTACAAAGGTGACGAGCGCATTAGGCTCACTGGCATGGAATTCAGTCTCCTAGAACTGCTTGTGAGTCGTTCTGGCGAACCTTTCTCTCGCTCTGAAATTTTGCAAGAAGTTTGGGGCTATACACCTGAGCGACATGTAGACACCAGAGTGGTAGACGTACATATTTCTCGGCTACGAGCCAAGTTAGAAGATGACCCCAGCAATCCTGAGCTGATCTTGACCGCGCGCGGAACTGGCTACCTGTTTCAGCGGATTGTCGAACCCGGTGCTGATGAATAAGGCTCAGTTCACAACCTACTACGCCAAATTACTTCCCTGCTTCATCTGTTTCACACATTCTTACTTGGAAGCCTAGTGGCTGATCAGATGCGCGTTAATCATTTTTCGGCTAGGCTCTCAATCAGGGCTTAGCCGCCTGTAAGGAATGTGATTTGCTCAATCTTGACTTAAGGACTTAAGGTATAACTTGAGTAACATAATTGGGCGAAGTCTTTGCACTTCTGCGTAATTTGTTGAAGTGACTGAGTAGACTGTTAAGGATTAGCTATGGCGTAGAAGCCATCTGATAAAATTTGTAAGGTTTCTATAAGTTTGATCAATGGGACCAACTCGGGCACGGATCGCAATCGATGCTATGGGCGGGGACCACGCCCCTGCTGAAATAGTCGCTGGAGCGCTGCGAGCGCAAGAAGAACTCGGTATTGAAGCTTTGCTAGTAGGCGACCCTGACCAAATTCAGGCTTACCTCAAGCAACATAATAGCTCTGCTCATTTGGAAGTCATTCCATCTGAGGGCACAATCGAGATGACTGAGGAGCCCCTAGGTGCCCTGAAGCGAAAGCCTAAGGCATCTATTAATGTGGCAATGGATTTGGTCAAGCAAAAGCGAGCGGATGCAGTCGTTTCAGCGGGCCATTCGGGTGCCGCAATGGCAGCGGCATTACTGCGTTTGGGGCGGTTGCGTGGCATTGACCGACCTGCAATCGGCGCTGTGTTGCCAACCTTGGTAGCTGGAAAGCCAGTGTTGATTTTAGATGTTGGTGCCAACGTTGACTGTCGCCCGAAGTTCCTAGAGCAGTTTGCGCTCATGGGTACTATCTACAGCCAATACGTTTTAGGGGTTGAGGCTCCTAAGGTTGGGCTGCTTAATATTGGTGAAGAGCCTTGCAAAGGCAATGACCAAGCGGTGCGCACCCATCAAATGCTGCAAGATAATCCTCAGATTCCGTTTGTTGGAAATGCGGAAGGACGCGATGTCTTGTCTGGTCACTTTGATGTGATTGTTTGCGACGGCTTTGTGGGTAATATTCTGCTGAAATTTGCTGAAGCAGTGGGTGAAGTGGCTTTGCAAATTTTGCGGGAAGAATTACCCCAGGGACTGAATGGCAAGTTGGGTGTAACGCTCTTAAAGCCAAACCTGAAGCGGATCAAGCAGCGGATGGACCACGCGGAGCATGGGGGCGGCTTGCTGCTAGGAGTGGATGGAGTTTGTGTCATCAGTCATGGTAGCTCTCAAGCGCCTTCTATCTTTAATGCGGTGCGTCTCGCTAAAGAAGCTGTAGATCATCAAGTTCTAGATCGAATTCAATCGTGTTATGGAAGAAAGACTGCTCCTGCAAGTGAGGGAGAATAGTCGTGCTGCCATCTGGAATTGCGATTACGGGGAGTGGTTCAGCTGCTCCCAAAACTGTGTTAGACAATGCAGGACTAAGCCAGGTTGTAGAAACCTCAGATGAGTGGATTGCGACTCGGACGGGAATTCGGGAACGCAAACTGGCCAATCCACAAACTTCTCTTGCTGCGATCGCGACTGAAGCGGCCCAAAATGCGATCGCGATGGCAGGCATTACAGCGGCTGACCTCGATCTGATCATTCTGGCAACCTCAACTCCCGACGACCTGTTTGGCACCGCCAGCAAAATTCAAGCTGAACTGGGCGCTACTAAAGCCGTGGCTTTTGATTTAACTGCGGCATGCTCTGGTTTTGTATTTGGATTGGTGACGGCGGCCCAATTTATTCGCACGGGTGTTTACAAAAATGTCTTGTTGATCGGGGCAGATATGTTGTCCCGCTGGGTCGATTGGTCCGATCGCCGAACCTGTGTGCTGTTTGGGGATGGTGCTGGGGCTGTAGTCATCCAGGCTAATGAGCGCGATCGCCTTTTAGGCTTTGAAATTTGCAGCGACGGCACTCAAAATAGTTCGCTCAACCTAAGCTGCCAACCTCAACCTCAAGAACTCATTCCTGGGGTCACAGTAGGTTTGGGAGCTTACCAACCTGTGACGATGAATGGGCAGGAAGTGTACCGCTTCGCAGTCAAGCGGGTTCCGGAAGTCATTGAAAAAGCGCTGTATCGAGCCGAACTCAGCGTCGAGCAAATTGATTGGTTGCTCTTGCATCAAGCCAATCAACGGATTCTTGATGCAGTGTCCCAACGCTTGAAGGTGCCTGCCGAGAAAGTGATCAGCAACTTGGCTCGGTACGGGAATACTTCTGCTGCTTCCATTCCTATCGCCCTAGATGAAGCTGTGCGGCAAGGCCAAGTTAAACCAGGAGACGTGATTGCAGCTTCTGGCTTTGGAGCTGGCCTGACCTGGGGAGCGGCAATTTTTCACTGGGACCGATAAGTGATAAAGTTTGAATCTTGATCCGCTGATATCAACTAGACATGACAAAGACGGCATGGGTGTTTCCTGGGCAGGGGTCTCAGGCGATCGGGATGGGGGTAGATCTGCTAGAGCTACCCGAAGCAAAAACTAAGTTTGAGCAAGCAGAACAGATTCTGGGTTGGTCTGTTCCAGCAGTTTGCCAAAGTGAGGAAGATAAACTCTCCCGCACCCTCTATACCCAGCCTTGTCTTTATGTCGTCGAAAGCATCTTGGTTGACTTGATGCAAGCCAGAGGCCAACAGGCTGATCTGGTAGCGGGTCATAGCCTAGGCGAGTATGTGGCGCTTTATGCTGCTAAAGCTTTTGATTTTGAGTCTGGGCTGCGCTTGGTGCAGCGTCGAGCTGAGCTGATGGATAGCGCTTCTGATGGGATGATGGCCGCTATCATTGGCTTCGATCGCGAACAGTTAGAGCAACAGATCGCTCAAACCAAGGATGTAGTTCTCGCCAACGACAACAATGCAGGCCAAGTCGTAATTTCTGGCACTCCCGCTGGAGTGGAAGCAGTACTTTCGCAGATCAAAGCGAAACGGATTGTGCGCCTGAATGTATCGGGGGCATTCCACTCACCTTTGATGTCAGGGGCGGCGTCGGAGTTTCAGCAAGTTCTAGAAACTGTGAGTTTTGCGGACGCTCAAATTCCAGTGTTGTCGAACGTAGAACCGACTCCAGCGATCGCGGCAACCGAGCTAAAGAAGCGTTTAGTAAGGCAAATGACTGGATCAGTACGCTGGCGCGAAATTTCTCTGCGTCTACCGGAAGAAGGCATTCAACGAGTGGTAGAAATTGGCCCTGGTAAAGTATTAACTGGTTTAATCAAGCGCACCGCTCCTACTCTAGCCTTAGAGAATGTCAGCACTATTGCTGATCTCCCCAACTAAGTGAGCAGCAATAAATTAACCCTTATGGGCAGAAGCCGCGAACCTCGCATTAGCCTCTTCCTCTACCACCTATTTAAGTGGTCAGTCGTCAGTCCCATGCTCCACAGCTATTTCCGGGGACGAATTTATGGGGCAGAAAACGTGCCACAGCAAGGGCCGCTTGTAGTAGTAAGCAATCATGCCAGTGACTTTGACCCACCCATTGTGTCTTGCTGTCTGCGCCGACCCGTGGCTTACATGGCAAAAGAAGAACTATTCCGGGTGCCAGTGCTGAAGCATGCAATTCGGCTCTACGGTGCTTACCCAGTGAAGCGAGGATCTGCCGATCGCAGTGCTATTCGGGAGGCGATCGCTTCTCTCGACCAGGGCTGGGCCGCAGGTATTTTTCTGCAAGGCACGCGAACGGTGGATGGTCGCATTCCCAGCCCTAAATTAGGGGCCGCTTTGATTGCTGCCAAAACCCAAGCCCCATTGCTACCCGTAAGCTTATGGGGTACCCAAGCCATTATCCGTAAAGGCTCCTCCATCCCTCGACTTGTGCCCTTAACGATTCGGATTGGACAGCCCATTCTGCCGCCTCAATCCACAGAACGAAAAGCACTAGAAGTAGTCACGCAACAGTGTGTTGAGGCCATTCATGCAATGCATGATTTGGGCCGATAAATAATCGCTGGTTAACTTAGGGTGAATTACCACTAAAGAGAGTTTGCTATTAACCAGAGACACCACGAGAATAGGCATGGTTCTAAGCTCTATCGCTCACTAGCACCAATCGCAAACTTGTGGCTTGTTGCCTACTCCAAATATGAATGAACGGCCTGCCAGAGATTTCTGGGACCGACTGAACAACTCTGCACTCGTTCGCTTTTTATTGTTGTTTGCATCTGGCTGGGCTTTAGTTCAGTTATTAGCGTATTTTGAGACTGTTATTGTCACATTTACATTAGCAGCCATTTTGGCGTTGCTACTCAACTATCCAGTGCGCTGGTTACAACATTTTGTGCCTCGCAGTTTAGCAATTGGCTTAGTATTTATATTTAGTTTGGTACTGTTTGGTGGACTGGCAGTTACAGTTGGCTTTACTCTAGCCTCTCAGGCCCAGGAGTTAGTTAACAGAATTTCGGAAGTTCTCAATTCTTTAGTTCCATTGACTGAGCGCTTCGAGCAATTTCTGCGCGATCGCAATATTCCGATTCAGTTAGATGAAGTTCAAAGACAATTTCAAAACCAATTTTTGTCAGAAGTTGGAACTAGCATCGGTTTCGGTTTGGCAGCATTAAGAATCTTTTTCTCTAACTTTATTAATTTTATTTTGATTACAGTTGTGGCATTTTTTATGCTACTAGATGGGAGGCGATTGTGGCAGCTTCTCATCAAGTTAGTTCCCACCCATCTGCGTTCTCGCTTCACGCTAGTTGTGCAGCGCAAGTTCTTGGGATTCTTTCGAGGGCAATTTTTGCTAACGGCATTTTTGACCACAACCAGCTTTTTAGTTTTTCTGGTTTTACGAGTTCCGTTTGCTCTCTTACTAGCAATTATTGTTGGAATTCTTGATATGATTCCGGGCATTGGTGCCACGCTTGGAGTTGGGGTAGTTTCGTTAATTGTCTTATCTCAGAGTATTTGGTTAGCCTTGCAAGTTTTAGTTGCCTCGATTATTTTGCAACAAGTTCAGGACAATTTAATTGCCCCTAGAGTGATGCAAAATTCACTCAATATCAATCCTGTCATTGTCTTTTTCTCGTTGCTAGTAGGCGCTAGAGTCGCAGGTCTTTTAGGCATTTTTTTGGCGATTCCAATTGCGGCTGTTCTAGTAACTTTGTTTGAAATTGATGAGATGAAAGCGGAACCTATTGAGAAGCTCCTAGGCCTACAAGAAGACACGCTGCGAGAAGACACGCTAAAATGAGCCGAGTTTAAGCGGTAGTTTAAAGATGTCAGGTCTGGAAAGTGTCAGAGCAGATTTAGCAGAGATGTTGGATGAGGCCGAGTGGAATTGGTTAATGCCTCATGCTCAACGCGATGTCTTGCTGGTTGTAGCTCCAGAATTAAGTCTGTTGGATGTAGGCGTGGCGATCGCGAGTGATAACGTGATGGAAGTGCAAAATTGGATTCAGCAAAACTTGCTAGCCAAGCCAACAGCAACTCAGTTGTCTGATTGGAACAGCAACCAAGAGAAACGCTTTAGCGCTCTGATTGTGCGGCCTTATGTCTTGGTGCAAGAGCCAGCCGCAGCCTAACGCTCCTTCAGGTCAGGAAAACCTTGAATAACTTGTTCTGAGCCAGGATATGTGTTGAGGAGATGGCTCAGACGCGAACCAGTTCGACCTGTCGCGACCCAAAGTACAGCTCTAGCCCCATCTCGTACAGCCTTCTCAAGCGATTCTGGCGATTGCCCAGAGGGTACAGATATAGGCTTGAAGTCAATTCCTCGGCTGCCTAGAACGATCTCACCAATCACTCTGGCCCGGCGCATATGGTAGTCCGAGGTAATTAGGTAGACACTTTCAATGCCTTCTGCTTTGAATTTATCGACTAAAGTTGTGAAATTAGTAACGGTATCAACAGCCTCTCGATCGATAATTACGCGATCGCGGTCAATTCCTGCCTCAGCGAACGCCCACTCTGTATATTCTGGATTGCTACCACTTGAAATCCAGACCGATACTTGAGGATGCTCTCGTGCAAATTCAGCCGCAAACACTTCTCGCTCCGGCGCTCCACCCAGCACTAACACCGCCTGGGGTTGCTGGAAGTAACTTCTGATTTCTCGATACCCTACCCATAAGACAAGGGGCAGCACCAGCATCAACCACGGAAACGACTTGCGGCGAGACTGAGACTTTTTTGAGCGTTTAGATTGCTGTGCTCTAGGATAGATAGCTTCCCTCGACCGCATACTTAAAATCGTAGATAAGTGTAATCTGGAGTGCCCATGCTGTTCCTAGCACGACAGTGAGTAATTCCCCAGTAAAAGAGTACCCTCAAATTTAAGCAAACTTGTGGAGAATGACTCTTTTAGGATGAAATTCTGCGCTCCGTGCCACGGCTGACGTATGCTCCTTAGCATGGTTCACCTAATCTAGGGAATGGTCAGGAAAGGTGGCTGAATTTCATGGGCGATCGCTAACTGAGAACAGTACCCTCAAGATTCAGTAGCAAGAATTAGCAGCATTGGAGGTTCTATGGCCAGTTACTCCTTCCCAGATGATTTCACTTGGGGCGTAGCGACTGCCTCTTACCAAATTGAGGGGGCAGCTACAGAAGATGGCCGCCAGCCCAGTGTTTGGGATACCTTCAGTGCGACTTCGGGGCGGGTTCTAAACGGAGATACGGGCGAAATTGCTTGCGATCATTACCATCGCTACAAAGACGATATTGCCTTAATGGCTCAATTAGGAATCAAACATTACCGCTTCAGCCTGGCTTGGCCCCGGATTGTACCCAGTGGGACAGGTTCAGTCAATGAAGCAGGGATTGATTTTTACAAGCGTTTAGTAGATTGCCTCCTAGAGCATGGCATCACGCCCCATGCCACCCTGTTTCATTGGGATAGCCCCCAAGCTTTAGAAGACCGCTACGGATCTTGGCGGAGCCGGGAAATGGCCCAAGCCTATGCTGACTATGTTAGCGCGGTGGTCAGTCGCTTGGGCGATCGCATTACCCACTGGATGACGATTAACGAAATTTCTTGTTTTACCCACATGGGGTATGCAGTGAATCAAATTCCAGTCCATGCGCCAGGGACTTCGGTAAGGAGGCTGAAAGAAGTTTGGCAAACGTCGCACCATGCCATCTTAGCTCACGGACTCGGTTGCCAAGCAATTCGAGCGGCTTCTCCGGTTCCTTGTTCGGTAGCTTTGGTAGATAACTTCACCACCACAGTGCCATTGATCGAATCACCGGAGCATATCGCGGCAGCTCAGAAAGCGTTTGGTTCTCTCCTCTCCAACGGTGGAATTATTTTTCCAGTTTTAACGGGAGCTTATAGCCCAGCCTTACTAGAGCAACTCGGTGCCGATGCTCCAGATATTCAGGCAGGCGATCTGGAAATTATTCATCAACCTTTAGATGCGATCGGCCTCAACATTTACTTCGGCAGCTACGTCCAAGCAGCTGACAATGACCAAGGGTATGAAGTGTTGGACTTCCCCCAGGGTTATCCCCGGATGCACATGCCTTGGCTGCATATCGTCCCTGAAAGCATCTATTGGAGCATTCGCCATATCAGCGAAACGCTCGGCAGACCTGACTTGCCCGTTTTCATCACCGAGAACGGTTGTGCAGCTCAAGATGAAGTGCGACCTGATGGCACTGTCATGGATAGCGATCGCATTATGTATTTGCGTCAGCACCTCAAGTCGGCACAGAGAGCCATTAGTGAAGGCTACCCACTCAAAGGTTATTTTCTTTGGACCTTTATGGATAACTTTGAGTGGGCTTGGGGCTACGATCGCCGCTTTGGAATTGTTTATACAGACTATCCGACGCAAACCCGAATTCCTAAGGCTAGCTACCATTGGTATAGCGAGTGCATTCGCCAAAATCGCGTTGTGTAGTTCCCAACTAGGAAGCGAGACTTCGATGCATATCAAAATTGACAACGACAAATTTTGCATTGAGCTTAACTTCTGGGAAAAACTCTGGTCTTTGCAGTTCAATCACACTTGGCAAATTCCCCTCAGCCACATTGAACGTGCAACGACAACTGCGCCTATGAGTAATTGGAAAGAAATTAACTGGAAAGAAGTTAAAATGCCCGGAACGTTTGTTCCAGGGGTGATTAAAGCTGGGACTTACTACACAGAGAGAGGTAGAGAGTTTTGGTATGTCACAGATGACAAAAACTATCTAACCCTCGACCTAAAAAATGAGTTTTATCAAAAAGTGATTTTGACGGTAGGACAAAGTCACTTTTTGGCAGAGCAGCTTAATCGAAGTTTAGCAAGTTAAGCCGCCCCAAGAGACTCTTAATTTCTAGGCTTGCTGTGAGGTTAAGGACTAAGCTGATTACTTAACCTGACGTCAACTTGATTAAAGATTCAGTCCAACCTGGCTTAAGACTTTAGAGCCCTGTCTGCTCATGCTTTTGATTCATAAAAGTTCCAAGAGCTGCTTTAGTTCGCTTCGAGAATACTCCAGAGTAAAATCCTCTTCTTCACACAATCTTGATTCAATCTCAACTAAACCATATTATTAGTTTAAGTAAAGTTTAAGGAATTTCGGCAAGATTAAGTAGAGATTAAATTAAGATTGCATTCATCACCAAATTAAATCAACACTAAATTAACGCCAGTTTTTCACTCGAAAATGAGCGATCGCTGCTGGAAATCCCGCCGTCATTCAACTCATTACTTAAGGGGAAAGCGTTAATGTCTCGTTCCCATCCTGGCCTGAGGTGATGATTTTTTTGGCTACCTTGCTGAGTTCACGCTTCGGAGGTTCTGAACCACTATGATCTCTATTTCCTCTGGAAAAGTTGTTAAATTCCTAGCATTTGTGGTTCTGGGCCTAATTTCATTCAGTTTGTTAGGGCAACTTGCTAAGGTAATGTGGGCTGGAGATTATCCTTGGATCGTGTCACTGGCTCATCTCTTTGATGTGGACCGAGAGAAAAATTTGTCCAGTCTGTATTCTGCGGCAACGTTGCTGGTTTGTGCTTTTCTGCTAGCCGTTATTACTTGGGCCAAGCGCCTCAGTTGCGATCGCTACGTCCTTCACTGGGGCTTTTTGTCTTGCATTTTTCTCTTCCTAGCAGCAGACGAATGGACGAGTTTGCATGAAAAAACTATAGAACCGTTAAGAGCCTTGCTTGGTGGCAACAGGGGTGGTTTTTTACACTTTGCTTGGGTGATCCCAGGGGCTCTGTTTGTAGGAATAGTAGCGATTGCCTATCTCAAGTTTCTGAAGGATTTGCCTACCCGAACCCAGCGCCTACTTCTAGCTGCTGGCACGATTTATGTGGCAGGGGCTTTGGTGATGGAAATGGTAGATGGAGCTTATGCCCATCAGTATGGATGGCAAATCTGGAACCAACAAGGCTTAAAACCTACTGTGGCAGCCTTGGTCTATACCCTGATGATGACCTGTGAAGAAGCACTAGAGATGGTGGGAGTGCTGATTTGTATTTATGCCTTGCTATCCTATCTAGGCGATTGCATTCAAGAGGTTCGGATTCGGATCGATACTGAGAGGCATTCAATTTTGTCTGAGTCTGATGCTGAGGGTGCCATGACAAATAGAAGCCAAGCTTAGATACTGATGCTGAGTGAGGTTAGGTACTTCAGGTAGCCTGGGCTTAAGCACCCTCTGTAGTCAGAGACCCTACGCACTCTGTAAGTTCTGTAAGTAATGCTGTAGCAGCCCAATAATAATTGCAGGCTGTTCTAACTGTGGCAACACGCCTGCATCTGGAATTACCCGAAAAGCCTGGACTGCTTTGGGGTTCAACTCAGCTAAACGTCGTCCTAGACCAACGTCAGTAAATTGAGCCTGCTCGCCCCATACCATGCAACTGGGTATGGTGAGCTGCCCTAAGTACTGCGTTAAGTCAAAGTAGAGATCGCCCCGTAAAAAAGCCAGTGCCGCATATTCGGCGTTGGGTTGCTGCGCCGAAGCTAGATAAGCAGCCACCATTTCCGGAGAAACACGCTCTGGCCGAGCAAAGAGAAATCGTTCTAGAAAATTCCGTACCGCCACTTCGTTCATAGCTCCTAGTGTGTAAATGAAGCTGTCCAGTATTGGCGTGCGGATCAATTGCAAGGGGAGACGGCGGCCAGCGCTCTGCCCAAAGTCATCAAATCCAGAGGGACAAATTAAAAAGAGCGATCGCAAGAGGGTGGGCTGTTGAATGGCTAGACGAATGGCGATCGCAGCGGTGAGTGAAGCGGCAACGACACAAACAGGTTGCTCAGATACTTGTTGCAGAAACTCCGTTAGGGTAGTCAGATAATCGGCTACTTGGTAATCCCGCACCGGATGAGCAGATTGTCCCCAGCCAACTAAATCGGGCGCAATAATCCGGTGGGTAGTGGCAAAAGCGGCATAAACTTTAGACCATTCGTAGGCAGAGGCTCCACCTCCAAAGCTGTGTAAAAAAACGAGCGGGGGTAACCCTTCGGTATCGCTTGGAAACCAGGATTCTGGCTGGGTGGACTGAGTGTAGTAGGCGATCGAACCCAGAGAGGTTTGGACCACGCTTTGCCGAAAACCAGGAGGTTGAAACTGGAGCATATCTTGTCATGCTGAGTATCGTCACTCCTTAAGAATTTGACATCCTCACCGCCCTAGAAGTGCGGTGATTCCCAAGCCTCACGACTTAAGTTTTCTGCTTCATAGCAACTGCCTCCACCCGCAAGGAGTTTTATGGTCTTACGTTCGCTCCACAGACTAACCCCGTGTGTCCCACGGTTTTTATGTGTCGAAATCCCGAAAAGAATTTCTATGTTGTTGGTTGATTCAAGGGATGTTCACCATTGCCCCGTCCTCTTTTCCCGGTCTACCGATTTTGCTGCGCCGCCAGATGTGTCTGAACTTCGCTCGTTAGGCTGTCTGATCCATCGTCTCGGGTGGGTCATTGACCGGTTCAAGTATACCAAAAACTAATGCAAAGCCGTGCTAGAAGCACGGGGTTTCAGACCCAATTTTCTGATGAAACAAACTCTCACTCTGGGGACGGCGATCGCCCTCTCTTTAGCTACTACAGTTCCGGCTGGTACTGCTTTGCCCGATCAAAAAACCTACGATTTTGTCACCGAGCGCTACAGCTTGCTGCTAGAAGACACCTGCTAATTGGACCGAGCAACCCTACCAAAATGAGGAACTTGCCGATAAGGTTTGTTCGCTACTTTAGGAAGGGAGACGAAATCACTCCGTACACTTGAGAGGGTCGTAAAGCAGTATGGCAACTAAAAATTCCACGCAATGGGATGCAGGTCGGTTTCTGCAAACGTTGGCCTACTTTGATGTGTTTCCCTTTTTCAGTTGCTTACAGCGGCTGTTCAAAGGACAAACTCAGCATCCGACCAATTCCCCAACTGGAGCAAAGCGCATGGGTGTGGTTTTAGTGGTAGGAGCAACCAGCAACTTGGGGCAACAAGTCGTCCAACGCATACTGGCACAAGGGTATCAAGTGCGATCGCTCGTACCCAATTTATCGCAAGGGCAAGAAATTTTGGGCTCAGAGGTGAACTTGATCGTGGCAGACGTCACCCAACCCGAAACGCTGACTCCGAAGACTTTGGGTAGTATTGACGCGATCGCTTATTGTCCGGATGCTACCTTGCCATCTGTGGATATCAATTTCTCAAGCCCAACCGCATCCTTGGCCATACAAAACTTGGTTAAAGCTGCTGCCCGTGTCCTGAGCCAGCCTGGAGAAACTACCCTTTTTGATTTCACCTACCCCTCCGCGAATCTAAAAGAGCTTTGGGGCGCGGTCGATGACGTGGTGATGGGAGGTGTGAGCCAGAGCGAGATACGCCTCAGTGACAGCAGTGCCTTATTTGTGGGTAATGTCTCAACCGCTAACTCTGGCGGATTTGCCTCCATCCGCACTCGTAACTTCTCATCCGCGATCGCCTTAAGCAATTACCAAGGCATCAAGCTACGGGTCAAGGGCGACGGCAACCGCTATAAGTTTCTGCTGCGAACCGAGGAGAAATGGGATGGTGTCGCTTATTCCTACTCCTTCGATACCGTTTCTGATCAATGGATGGATGTTGAAATTCCTTTCAGCACTTTAATTCCAGTCTTTCGCGCTAAAACTGTACCTAACGATGGCCCGATTGACCCCAACCGCATTTGCTCTTGCCAGTTCATGCTGAGCAAATTTGAGTATGACGGAGGCTTAAACCCTCACTTTACCGCTGGTCGCTTTCAGCTCGAAATTGACTCTATCAAAGCTTATGGCGGCCCCACCCTAACTCAGTTTGTCTTGCTTAGCGTCGCCACCTCTCCCCAGCCAGATCAATCAGGGAGTGATTTAACCTCACTTTCACAGGACGAAGAGATTGTGCGATCGAGTGGCATTCCACACACGATCATGCGCCTCCACCCATCCACTGCATCACTAGGCGATCGCTTTTCAGAGTCAGTCAGAGCAGCAGATATCGCTGAATTGTGTGTACAGGTTTTAGAACAACCTGAAGCTTGCAATCGTACTTTTGAAAAAGCGGTGAATTGAGGGTGATATTGAGAGGGCGATCGCTCCCTAACAGGTAAGGTAAGGATTAGAGCCATAAATGAACGCATCCTGAACCCTCATGCAACCCCTGCCAGAACTGACAGTCGAAGCGGCACACAAAATTCTTCAAACCTTTACTTGTATTGAGCAAGGCTCTACCGAGTCTCTACCCTCAAATGCTCTAGTTCGGCAGGCCCTCCTGTTAGTCAGTGGTCTTTCCGACTATCAAATGTTTGGTATTTGTGCTGATACAGTGACTCAGGGGTTAGCCGCTCTCAAGAGTTATTTGCCAGCCTTGGGCTACAACGCAGACAAGCTTACAGTGACCCCAATTGAGGGGCCAGCCTACATCAAATTCAACTCCAAAACTGGCTTGTGTTATGCCAGTTCTTACCCAGGCTCCCATCGCGGCGTTTTAGTTTCCTGCCAGTCGGCTCTGAGCAATGGCATTAATGAAACCTATGGTCACTTACCTCTAGATTTATTTCTAGAAGCCCCATGAATTTCTAGATCATTGCTTTGCGCAAAGCTCGACGTTGCTCGGATGAGAGTGCCGCTACCGCCTGCTCAGAAGATTCAAATAACTTAAAGAAATCCCAGAGTTCCTCATCTTCACTAGAACCTAGGGGGGCTAAAACCTCATCTGCTTCAGGATGCCGACACACCCCGCCATCACAGTTAAGCCCTAACTGATGCCAGTAAAGGGTAGGAACACCCCAACCCCGCTGACCAAAATGCTCGTGATTTAACAAGTGAGATTCCAAATATGCTTTGGGGGACGCATAATACTTCTGCTCCCGGGGGTAGGGCACTGTGAAGCAGCCAAAAGCTTTCCGATATTCTTCTGAGTCTAGGATGGCAGTAACGAGCTGAGCCACTCCTTGCTTCATCAAAATATTGCAGTAGAGCTGGATTTCCTCTTGATTCATGGGAGCGCGGCCCATGAACTTTTTGAAGCACCAATCTAAAAACTTGAGATTAGAAGCATGGTGATAGAAGGCTTGCAGAAAAACTTCTGAATGGCCCAATTCTTTGAGAAATCGTCTAACCCCAATTTTGTCCTTCAAAAAGTTTTTCTCGATTTGAGCCAGACTCTGACGCTCATAGGCATAGGGCTGCCGTTCTAGCACTTGTCGATAGATTTGGGTCAAAGCAAAGCGGCGCTCATCTGGAGAAGAGTGACGGCTGACCATAATTGGTTGAACTTGGTTCATGGTGGGTCTCCCGTAAAGGTATTGAGGTGAAATACCTGAATCGGGCATATGGAGTTAGGAAAGCTTTGTGATTAAGCGTGAGACTGGAGAGATTGCAGCACAATATCTAGGTAAGGGCGTACCAAGGTGCCGCTGGTGGGAGACAAACTGCTAGTAATGGCTTCTTGTAAAGCGCGATAGGCGATCGTGCATTGACTCGTTTTGCGGTGTGCCAGCAAGATGGTATCGAGCCAAGACATCATCTGTTCTTTGAAGAAAACTTCATCGTCTCGCAAAATTGAGACGGCAATATAACGTAGAACCTCGGTCATGTCGTACTTGCAGCGCTGACCATGTTGCTGAATGATCTCTGGATAAGCCTGGGCCAACTTACGCAAAGCTTGTAAAACCAGTTTGTCGCTATGATCTCGTAGCTGTTGATAGGTTTCCACGCGAACTTTATAACTTTGAAGATATTGTTCTAGCGGGTCCAGCTCTCGTGAGTTGAGATAGCGGCCATCCGCTTCCAAGATATTTTTTTCCAGGGTGTGATTGAGAGTATGCATCATGGTTCGGCGCTGAACTAAGTCACTTTAAAGGCACTGCTTCTTCATCAGACTGCCCTGAGGCAATAACAAGCTCAACAGATTGAAGCGATTCTTAATACAATTTTTTTGTTGCTTTTACAAACTGGAAGCGTGGCAAGTTAAAGGTTCAGTTCGTATGAAGAAACCATGCAGTTTTACTGAAGAACAAGTTAGCCTAGAGGCAGGTGAGTGCTTGGAATCAACCATCAACAGACAGGTCAGCCGAAGCAATGAATTGGATTTTAAGTTTAGTTGGAAAAGCCCTGGGGATCGTATTGCTCTTTAGTGGTGGCACCGTTTCTACAGCCATCTTGTTAGGCATTGCTGCGAGCCACGCCACAGGAGGAATTCTGGCGCTGCTGTCTATGTTGCTGGTTTTCTTTGGTCTAGCACCTGCATTGATTGGCGCTGGGTTGCTGTTTCTAGGGGCATCGGCAAAACGGCGGCTGATCCGAGAGCGCTTTTTTCAAACTTTGCATATTCAGCAAGGGCGGTTGTCTTTGTTAGATTTTTCAGCGGCGGCTCGCTTGGAACCCGCGATCGCTCGTCGGCATTTAGATGGCTGGGCTAGAGAATTTAATGCCACCTTTGAGGTGAGTGATGAGGGCGAAATCTACTATGTGTTTGCACCCGTTGCAACTCCGCTCTATAACCGTGACCCCCTGTCTTCGCTAAATTACTTTATGCGGCGCTTAGAGGGGATTTTCTAGCATTCCAAATTGGGCCAGAAGTAACTTGGAAGTTGTAGTGTCTAGTTTATCTGGTCTTGTGAAGTGTCCCAGACAGGGGTCTATACATTGAAATATCCTGGGCTTATGATTAGGTAAACTTATTGAATATTCAAGGAAACGAGAGACATTTTTGAATTTTTTCAATCGCCTGGGATCATTACTGTGCAAGTGTTCAAGGCGAATTTAGGTGTGAGTTTTTCAAATTAGCGATCGCAGTCTCTCACCTTATCGGTTACTATCTTTTACTAAGCCCAAGGTTACAAATTGATTGCTGTGTTCTTCATATTTTGTTACAAAAGGTGAAGAGCTGTTTCAATTGAGAACCTGCATGTTTGGCGGTCTTTCTGGTTTGACAACTCCTCCCGGTTCCGGCACCGACTTTGGTGAGCGCATGCTCAACACGGTTGCCAGCCAAAGTATTCGTCACCTGTTTACCCAGAGCGAATCAGTGGAGGTTGCTGTCCGTTGCTTCCCTTCCAGCAAACTCCTCCAGGGCAGCATTGACAGCTTCAAGATGAGCGGTCGTGGTTTAATCATCCGCAAGGATTTTTGGGTCGAGGAAATGTCATTTGAAACGGATGCAGTTTCAATTGATTTTGGCTCGATTTTGGGTGGCAAAATTCGTTTGAAGCAGTCAACCCAAGCTGTTGCTCAAGTTACCTTGACCGAAGACGGCATTAACCAAGCGTTCCAGTCTGAGCTGGTGCAAAAGCGTCTTCAAAACCTCACCATGTCAGAACTGACTAACCTGTCTGGGGGAGAGCCAGTTTCATTTCGGGAAGTGCAGTTACAGTTGCTGCCCAATAACCAAGTCAAGATCTTGGCGAAGACTGACTTACCTAACTGTGACGCGGTTCCGGTCAGTATGAGCGCGACTCTTGATGTAGAACGACGGCGGCGGATTTTATTTCAGAATTCTCAGTTTGAGCCAGAGGCAGTCCCCGAATCCTTACGGGCTATCTCTGAAATTCTGACCAAGGCATTTGCTCAAGTGCTAAATGAAATGGTTGACCTCGATCGCTTCAACCTAGATGGAGTGCTGATGCGGATCAATCGCTTGGAAACGCAAGGCAAGAAGCTGGTTTTTAGTGGTTATGCTCAGATTGATCGCTTTCCAGGCAACTAAGCCTTTGAGTTGAGAGCTTAGAGGCAAGGGTCTAGAGGCAGGCGGTCTAGAGGCAAGTGGTCTAGAGGCAAGCGATCGCATCTCGTAACTCAATTATGAACTGGTAAGCTGTTCAAGGTGAACGTATCTCTCTGCTTGAAAGCTGATCTAGCATGGCATTCGCGAACTTATTCATCTTAGGCGGCGTTGTAATGTGGCCATTGTTAGGATTTTCGCTCCTGGCAATGGCTTTGATCTTGGAGCGAGGTGCCTTTTGGTTCCGGATTACTCAACGGCAAGACCGTGTAGTGCGCGAAGCGCTGAGCCTATACAAACGCAGCCCGCAAGCGGCATTTCAGAGACTAGAGCAGAATGCGGATCTGCCCATCACTCGCATTTTTTTGACTGCATTGGAGCTAGAGCAACCCTCACCAGAGGAATTTCGCTTGGCTTTAGAAAGTGCGGCCCAAGCAGAGCTACCCTTGCTCAAACGCTTTAATACTATCTTTGAGACCATCATTAGCGTCTCACCGTTGCTAGGTCTGCTAGGGACCATTCTGGGCTTGATTGGCTCTTTTGCTTCGTTGCGGGTCGGAGATTTGGGGGGTACCAATGCCACCGGAGTAACAGCTGGCATTAGTGAAGCCTTAATTTCTACCGCCTCTGGATTAGTTGTGGCTATCTTTACCCTGCTATTTGCCAATACATTCCGAGGGTTATATCAACGACAGATTGCGCTAATTCAAGAATACGGAGGGCAGTTGGAACTGCTTTATCGCCATCGCTATGAGCGGGGTGACTTGCCCTACGCTTCTCCTTAAAAGCCAACGCTGCGATCGCTCTGCGACTTCTCGTGGCTTCCGCTCCCCTCAGCGAAGAAACGGTTGATTAATTGAATTCTGCTTTCGGTAACTGAGCTTGGAGATGTACGGTAAAAATCGTTCCTAATCCCACCTGAGATTTGAAGTTGATGCTGCCGTTGTGCATTTCCACTAACTGTCGCGTCAAGGCAAGCCCTAATCCAGTGCCTTCATGTTTACGATTTAAGGCACTATCAATTTGCTGAAACGCTTCAAAGAGCAAGTGGTGCTTATCTGTGGCAATGCCGATGCCTGTGTCTTCTACTTCGATCGTAACTGTAGTGCCATCGCAACGCATGCGTAGCCAAACCTGCCCACCTTGAGGCGTAAACTTAATTGCATTCGAGAGTAGGTTTAGAAGGATTTGTTTGACTCTGCGCTCATCTCCCACAAAGCGATCGCAGTTTTGCAGACCCGTTAAGTCGTTACTGAGCCTCAACTTCTGGGCATAAGCTTTCTCGCGTAGCAGGGCAACGCATTGTTCCGCTACGTCTTGCAAAGAGAAACAGCTAATTTGTAAGGAAGCTTTGCCTGCTTCAATTTTGGATAGATCTAAAATATCGTTAATCAGTTGCAGCAGATGAGCACCGCTGTTATGAATAATCCCTAAGTACTCGCTTTGTTTGGGCGTCAACGAGCCAAATAAGCAGTTGAGGAGAGCAGAAGACATGCCAATCACTGAAGTGAGCGGAGTGCGTAGTTCGTGGCTCATCGTGGCTAGAAACTCACTTTTAGCCTGACTGGCTTTACAAGCAGCAGTTAAGGCATCTTGGAGTTGTTCGGTGCGCTCGGATAAAGCTTGACGAGTTTCAATCAGCTCAGTGATGTCGCGGGATGTCCCAAGCAGACCATAAACTTCACCGTTTGGTTTTTTAAGGGGTACCTTGAATGTGTCTAAGTGACGCATGCCACTCGGAAAAATAATGGTTTCTTGGGCGTGCAAGGTTTGACCCGACTGAAACACTTGCAAATTTTGCTCGGCAAAATGATTGAGTAAGCTGCTAGGGAGACACTCAAAGATGGATTTGCCTTGAATACATTGCCGATCGCTGTAACCAATTGATTTAGCAAAAGCGTGATTGCAAAACGATAAAGTCATGCCCTCGCGATGCAAGACAAAAATATGATCTGGTAGGGCATCGAAGAAGTATTCTAGCTCGGCTGTGCGTTGTGCCACCTGAGCTTCTAAGGTGTGATTGTGCCGTTGAATTTGTTGATAGAGAGTGGCTTGATGAATCGCGATCGCCAATTGATCGGCCACTGCCGTCAACAGTTCCACCTCTGAGGTATGCCAGTAGCGCGGGTAATGATCTTGGCGAAACGAGATGCAGCCCCACAAAGTTTGGTGATAATGAATGGGAACGATTAGCCAAGCCCCAGCAGTTTCAGTCGCTCCCGGATCATTCTGCCAAGGTCTGAGGGTGCGGACATCACTGATTTGGACGGTGTGTAAATTTCGCAGACGCGCAGCATAGGGATGAACTGGTTCAAAAATGGTAGACCCCACTGCTGAAGATGCTTCTGGATGTAAGCGATACTCTGTCTGCACCTGCCAATTTTGCGGTTCTTCTAGATATTGGAAAATGCTGCAACAGTCCACTACGACCAGTTGCCCCAGCTCCATTGCTACTGTCTCAAAAATGTGAGACAAATCTAGCGAAGCGCGAATCTGAGCTACGAGACGATTCAATAGGGCAGCCCGTTGCACCCGCTCATCGGCTTGTTGATAAATTAAGGCTTGATAGAGCACTTGCTCAATTTGGTGAATGACCATATGGAGCAAATACATCTCTTCAGGTTGCCAAACGCGATCGCTCTCCCATTGTTCGATACAGAGAAAACCACCCACCCATTTATCTACATGCTTTGGGTGAGATTGCGTCCAACTAGAAAGGGCGGCGCGAACAGTACGAGAGCCATTTACTTCGGTAGGTTCTGTTGGCAATGGCAATTCATCGGAAACCCAAGTACTGAGATGATGGTACTTATGGATCAGGTGCTCTACTGTCGCCCAGGCAGGATAGTGAGCGTGCCGATCCCAAGTCATGAGTTCGGGCGATCGCGCGATCGCTCCCCAAACCACCCGTTGATCTTTAGGGCTATAAAAGGCAATTAAGCAACGGCTGACGTTAAAAATCGTGCGAATCACTTCCGCAGAGCGACGTAAAATTGTTTGCGGATCTAAAGAGCTACTACTAACATGCAACAGTTCATGCAGCAGTTTTTCTTGCTGTAACCAGTGACGTTGCTGGTAGATAGTTCTAGTACTCAAGCGAGATTCTACGGCTATCTGCGGATTGGCTGATTGGGAACTGCGGTTATCGGCCAGGGATGGCGGTTGTCCGGCGTTGGCATCCAGGGCGCTGAGTAGCCTCAAAGTCAGCCCACTCTGTAACTCACTAGCGTTGGCCTGGGGCAATACTGCGATCGCCTCATCTAGAGCCGCTGCGAACGTGGGGAGGGTGGCAGCTTGACCCTTTAGAGCAACGCAAAATTTCGTAATGGCTGCGGCATCATAGATTAAATTAATTTGATGTTTAGGCTCGGAACTACTTTCCTTATTTGGTACTGAAGCATGGGAGCCAACTTGCCACAAAACCTGAAAGCGATCGCTGATCCCTAAGATAAACATTAAGGGTGCGTCAGCAGTTTGCTCAGCCAGTTGAAGATGGGTTGGCAGATGATTGAGATCTAAGCAACAAGAAAGCCAAGAATTCGCGTTGCCTCCTTCAATGGCTAAACTGGATTGCGCTAAAGGCGATCGCTGCTGGCTCGCGCTCCTGGGCTTGAATTTGAAGTAACTATTAGCAGCTGTTGAATTTGGGTCAACACCACTATCAACACCACTACAAGCCTTGAGATCTAAACCAAGCTGTAAAGGCATCCATTGAGGATCTTGTAAGCTGACTAGCACTAAGTTCAAATCAGATAGCTCTGTCAGAAACTCAAGCAAGGTAGAGGCCAAGGTCAGACAAGAAGATTGCTTCAGCGCATACTGATGATTCATTGCAAAAATGACCCTGATCTCTGTTCAAAACTCGCAACTTGCTGGAGAAGCTGACTGTAACAACGACTCATAAATATTTCTAGGTGATTTGGTCTTAATTCAGGTCAGCAGACACAGCTTCAATCTAAATTTTTACGACCCTTAAGGATGTATCAATTTATAGCAAGCGTGAATCAATTACTTTTGATCACTGAATTGGACTACTGCGCCACCCCATGTAGAAATTGTTCCCTAGAGGTCGGGAGATACAACGTATGCAAGTTAATCGTAGGAGCAAGCTAAACCGAGCCGAGTTTAGGATAAAAGGTTGAGAGTAGTGGCTCAATGTCGCTGGGATAGATCAGCCAAACTCGCTGCACAGGCTGAGTCAGAGTTTTTAGTGACATACTCCTACGCTGATACTGACGCATACAGCGTAGGCTTCTCAGTGACCCCTGCTATTGCATCGGGCGTAGCCTGAGCTTTATTGACGGAATGCCCTACCGCCAAATACTTGATGTTGATT